>JAAZGN010000067.1 GCA_012511185.1 Clostridiaceae bacterium | reverse complement strand
TTCACGCAAGGCGGCCTCGCAGGCCTGATCCTCGTTGGTGTTGAACTTGTTAATGATCTGATCATCTCTCAGTCCGAGTTCTTTTGCCATATTCTGGGTGCCCAGGTCATGATTGTAAGTGTAACCCATGTCGCTCGGATCAGTAATATGAACGAAGCCAAGCTTGATGTTCTCGAGAGTCACACCGTCTTCCCGTGCAGGCGGAGCCACGCTTGGTTCCCCTTCACCTTGAGTCTCTGCAGGCTCGGTCTTAGGCGGTTCTTCAGGTTCTTTGTCACACGCCACCAGTGTTACCACAAAAGCGACGCACAGCAAAATAACAATCCATTTTTTGAGTTGTTGCATAGCCTTTTCCTCCAAAAGGGTTATTGTAATTTGTATCTTATCATAGAAAATGGAGCGACAACAGAATTATCCACAGACCATTGATGAATCTGACACCTCTCATTTTTATTTGGTAAACTGTTGACAATCGACCAGGCGACCAGCCTGTTACAGGAGTTGAAAATGCACAAAATGAAATCAAATATCCCCCATCTCTTGGGCTATACCTGTACTGTTTGTCAACGACATTACCCCTACGAAGAAGAAATGTTGACCTGTCCGCAATGTGGTGAAAGCGGGATTCTCGATATCGATTACGACTACGATGTCATCCGGCAAGCCCTATCCCGGGAAAGCCTGCGTCACGACCATGACAACAGTATGTGGCGGTACAAAGCTTTGCTTCCGCTGGAAGACCGGGACTATAAAGACTTTCTGCGTGTCGGGTGGACACCTCTTTATCCTTCCCTTCGCCTGGGTCATGAACTGGGGGTCAAGTCACTCTATATCAAGGATGACGGCCTCAATCCGACGGCCTCCCTGAAAGACCGCGCCAGCGGCGTCGCCGTTGCCAAGGCACTGGAGCTGGGCTATGACACGATTTCCTGTTCTTCGACCGGCAACGCGGCTTCCTCTTGTGCCGGCAACGCGGCGCGGGCTGGGCTGAAAACGGTCATCTTTGTGCCTGAACGGGCACCCCAGGGTAAACTGGCCCAGATGCTCGTCTTCGGCGCACGTGTTGTTTCGGTTGCAGGCGATTACCGTGAAACTTTCAACCTGTCAAAAGCGGCCATTGCCAAATATGGCTGGTATAACCGCAATGCCGGTATTAATCCCGTGATGGCGGAAGGGAAAAAGACAGTCTCACTCGAGATCGCGGAGCAGCTCGACTTTAAACCGACCGACTGGGTTGCTGTTTCTGTGGGGGATGGATGCACCATCGGCGGAGTCTACCTCGGTTTTCGGGACCTTTATGAACTGGGTTTGATCGACCGCCTGCCCCGCATCCTCGGCGTGCAGTCAACCGGCTGTTCGCCCTTTGTTGACGCGGCGCGAGATCAAGCGCCCTTGAAGCCTGCGCTTGAAAATACCCTGGCCGACTCGATTTCGGTGGGGGTCCCACGCAACCCTGTCAAGGCACTTCGCGCTGTATCAGCAACAAACGGTGCCTGGATCGCCGTTCCTGACGAAGCCATTCTTGCCGCTATGAAAAAGATGGGTGAAAAAGAAGGTGTGTTTGGAGAGCCGGCCGGCGTCACTTCCTATGCTGGTGTTGAGCAGGCGGTCAGCCAAGGGATCATCAAGCCGGATGAAACGGTGACCTGCATTTGTTCAGGCAGTGGCTTGAAAGATGTGGTCAACGCACTGAAGGCAGCAGGAGACCCCATCCGAAGCCGCCCCGACTTGGAAGAGCTGGAGCAAACAGGCCTGTTTGCATAACAAATGTTATGGACACAGCCGGCCGCATTGAGAGATTATTGGGCCATTAGAACAAACCAATTCTTTGAGGAGGGGTTGCCATGAGTCAGTATGAAAAGCTTGGTGTCTTTTACCTGGGCACTGAAAACCGGGATCTGGACGGGGATGGGCGAGCCGATTATATGCTCTTCGATTCCCGTGACCTGGTCACACACGCCATGATCGTCGGTATGACCGGCAGCGGGAAGACAGGTCTGGGCATCGATATGATTGAAGAGGCTGCTATGGACGGCATCCCGACCATCGTCGTCGACCCAAAGGGGGATATGGGAAACCTGCTTCTTACTTTCCCTGATCTGAGTCCCAAGGATTTTGAACCCTGGGTTCATCCGGAGGAAGCGGAAGCGGAGAGAATTACTGTTAACGAGCTGGCGGCGAAAAAGGCAGAGATTTGGCGTAAAGGTTTAGCTGACTCCATGCAGGACGGCGAACGGATTCGCGTCCTGCGCCAAAACGCCGAGTTTGCACTTTATACACCGGGCGGCCAGTTCGGCAGGCCCCTGTCGCTTGAGGGTATGTTCAGGAAACCTGCGCCCGCCGCCATGGAAGACGCGGAAGTACTCCAGGAGGTTGTTTCGACGACGGCTACCAGCCTCTTGCATCTGGTCGGCATCAAGGACGCCGACCCTGTTTCGAGTAAAGAGCACGTCTTTTTGTCCACCTTAATCCAGAAGACATGGCAGGATGGCTATGACCTGACCATTCCGTCCTTGATTCACTGGATCAGCCAACCGCCGATCAAGACCATCGGCGTTATGGATATCGACACCTACCTGCCAGAGAAGGAACGTACCGCTCTGGCCTTCCGTTTTAATAACTTGATCGCTTCGCCAGCCTTCAAGGCCTTTATGGACGGCGAGCCCTTCGATATTCCTTCTTTACTCTATACAGATAAAGGAAAACCCAAGGTTTCGGTCCTCTCGATCGCCCATCTGGCTGACGCGGAGCGCATGTTCTTCGTGACCCTGCTTCTCAACCGCATGATTGCCTGGATGCGTACGGAACAGGGAACTTCATCGTTGCGCGCCTTGTTCTACATGGACGAAGTGTTCGGCTATTTCCCGCCTATCGCCAATCCTCCTGCCAAAAAACCACTGCTGACCCTCTTGAAGACGGCCCGCGCTTACGGTCTGGGGATCGTTCTTGCGACGCAGAACCCTGGGGACATCGACTACAAAGGTCTTTCCAATGTCGGCACCTGGTTTGTCGGCAGGCTGACAACAGAAAGGGATCGGACGCGATTGCTGGAAGGGATGGCAGACGAATCAATTGAAGGCATCAGCCGTGCCGAGCTTGGTAAACTGATCGCCGGACTTCATCCGCGGCAGTTTCTCTTGCGGCCGGTCCGGGGCGGCGAACCCATCCTTTTCCAGACCAGGTTTGCCATGTCCTATCTGGCAGGGCCCCTGACCCGCGACCAGGTCAGACTCCTGGTGTCACAGTCGGGCTACCTGCCCCAGGCTGCGGCACCAGCCACCGAGCCAACTCAGATCCCAGTTCCACCCGGTCCCGATCGGGGCTTCTTTGTTCCGGAAGGCACGCCCGAACCCTTCGTCCCCAAGTCAAGTGAGGAAGGGATTCCAGCCCCAGTCCCGGCTCCGGTTCCGCCTCCGGCAGCTGCCGGTTTGACCGGGCCTCCCATCGAGCAGGTATCAGTGGCTCCGCAGGCTGCCTCTGGAATACCCGTCAGTTATTTGTCTGGAACGCCAGGTCAGACTTACAAACCGACCCTGGCCGGCTATCTGACTGTTTACATCAAAGACGATAAGAGAAACATTTCGCATACAGAGAATGTTTCGCGCTTTACACCCTTGGGCGGCGGTGTCGTCCCTGTTGAGTGGGATAACAAGCTCGACCTGGATCTGGCCT
>JAAZGN010000066.1 GCA_012511185.1 Clostridiaceae bacterium | reverse complement strand
CCAATTCCAGACCATCTTCAAAGGCAAGACGTCTTTCCGCAGTAAATGCGAGCGCATTGCGGTCACTGAAAAGACCATAGCGCGGATGGCGGTTAATGTAAGGGGCAGGATCGATTGTCAGCTTGATGCTGGCAGCCGCCCAGCCTGTTTCCTCTATACGCAGCAGCTGGCTGGCCAATTTTGTCGTAGGCCCTGAGGCGACGTAGAAAGGGTTTTTAAAGGTGACACCCCCGATTGTTACAGAAATCCGGGGCTCCGGTTTCTTGTCCGGCATGGCAGGTCCCTCAGCTTTCTTATGATTCGTTCCTGATGGAGATTCCCTCGCGTGCAGACTTGTAGATCAGGTTGATGACTTTCATGGTTTCAAGGCCGTCAATCCCCCGAAGTCCCACTTCGGCATCGATCCCTTTCAGGGCACAGTCGACAAAGTGCTCGATTTCACCGCAGTACCCCAGATTCTGCTTTTCGTCGACTGCCGGCGTGGACCAGCCCGTCGTTACCTCCGCTTTCTCAACGGTATAGTCGAGTCCGGGGATACTGAATGCACGGATAGGCCCGGAAAAAGACAGATCGACATGGATGCATCCTTCTTCACAATAAATGTCCATCATGTCTTCCATGCCGCCAACCGTGACATAGTTGGCTTCCAGGGTGGCAAAGGTACCATCCTTGAAACGAATAAAGGCGCCGGCCCAATCTTCACCTTCCATGCCGTGATGCACCAGGTTGTCCTCCTTGCCCCCGGAGGTCATGGCAACCAGTTCCGCCCATTCATTGTTTTTCATGGCCAGGAGGAAGCAGACGGGGTGGACACCGAGGTGGATCATGCTTCCGCCGCCGCAGTATTCAATCTTCTGGGCATAGGGGCTGTGTGATCCGCTGTGGCATTCGCGGGCGCGTACATAAAGGGGCCTGCCGACCTTGCCGCTCTCCAGAATTTCCATGGCCTTGCGAAAGGCGGGCGCAAAGAGCCAGTCCTCTGCGTAGTAGATACGCTTGTCGAGGCGGGCTGCCGTATCGACCATGTCCTGGGCATCTTCGACGGTGGTTGCCATCGGCTTTTCGCAGATCACATCCCTGCCCCGGTTCAGCGCCTTAATGGTGACTTCATGATGCAAGAAGTTGGGCAGGCAGATATCGACAAGATCGCAATCGCATTCTGCGATCGCCTGGTCGTAGTCGTCGTAGGCTTTATAGTCGGTAAATCCATAGCGTTCAGCCAGGGCATGGACCCGGTCCAGGTCTCTGCCGCTGATGCCGACAATCTGGACTTTCTCACCGATCCGGCTGTAGGCATCCGCGTGAAGATCGGCTGCAAATGCTGAGCCGACAATCAGTACTCTCAATTTTTTCATATTTGGCTCCTAAAAATAGCTGTAATTCAGTTTTTCCTTGCTCTCCATAAAGGCAAAGGCCTTGTTCATCTCCTCGACGCCGATTTCTGCGGTTCGCGTCAATATGCGCTCACCCTTCTCCGCCGTGCCAAGTGTGGCCTGTCCCCAGACGCCGTCGGGACAAAAGCGGAGGATGGGCCCGTAATTCAAATAGCTGCGCGGTGTTGTGGGAACAAAATCCACGGCCTTGTCCATGTGGACAGCTTCAGGCGCAATGACCAGCATTTTGGAGGTTTCGCCCTCCCCTGCGTGGATATCCGTGTTGGTCTCCAGGATGCCCTCTTCATAAAGCATCGGGCCGGTCGTCATCAGGTCGAAATTGTAGACCATGAGAT
>JAAZGN010000065.1 GCA_012511185.1 Clostridiaceae bacterium | reverse complement strand
GAACCATCTTGCCTGGAATCATCCAATTGGCCAGATTACCTTCCTGGTCAACTTCCAAAGCCCCCAGGACCGTCGCGGCCAGGTGGCCGCCCCGGATAATGGCGAAAGAAGTTGCGCTGTCAAAGCAACAGCCTCCCGGCAGGATGGAAACAGGGTTGCCGCCCGCATCGACGACGTCGGGGTCCTCCCGGCCCGGTTCGGGAACGGGTCCGACGCGGATGAATCCGTTCTCCGATTGCAGGACAATGTGGACATCTTCCGGCACATGGTTGGCAACCGAAGTCGGAAGTCCGATCCCCAGGTTGACGACGTCATTGTCCTCAAAAATCCTGGCGACACGGCGAGCTATTCTATCACGCGGGTTCATGGCTTACCTCCTTCCTGACGACGAGGTCAACGAAAATACAAGGGGTCATCACTTCGTCCGGATCAAGTTCGCCGGCTTCGACGATCTCATCCGCCTCCACGATGACAAGGTCGGCTGCCATGGCCATGAGCGGATTGAAGTTCCTGGCTGCCCGCCGGTAAACGAGATTACCGGAAGTGTCCGCTTTGTGGGCTTTGAGCAGGGCTACATCGGCTCCGATGGGGTGCTCCAGAATGAATTTTTTCCCCTCAACCTCCAGGATCTGCTTGTTCTTTTCAACGATGGTCCCAACTCCGGTCGGCGTCAGAAAACCGCCCAAACCAGCACCAGCGCATCGAATCTGCTCTACCAGCGTTCCCTGGGGAATCAGCTCCACTTCAATTTCCCCGGCGTTCATCTTGTTGCCCGTTTCCCGGTTGGTCCCGATATGGGAAGTGACCACCTTCCTGATCTTGTTACAGGAAACCAGTTTGCCGACCCCCCGGTCGGCAAATCCCGTATCATTACTTATAAGAGTCAAGTCCCCGATATCGGTGTCGACAAGCGCATCGACAATACCCTCAGGCGTACCGACGGTCATAAACCCCCCCACCATGACGGAATGACCACACCTGATTCGGGACAAGGCCTCCTCCATAGTCACGACTTTATTCATTGGCGTTTAACCTTTCTCTCTGTTTTTTTCGGGCGGCCATCCGCAGCCACCTGATTCCATCTGCATTGTACCATCACGACAACCAGCGGCGGAGCTGAACTTGACGCCCCTTCTTGTCAAGTTCCGGAAAGCTCGGGTATAATAAACAAACACGCTGCCGGAACAGCACCTCTATGCTGTATCCGGCCCACACAAAGCAATTTGGAAATTGAAAATCAAACGACAATAGAGGCGCAGCGGATGGGTAAATACGGCGGCCAACCCGGGATCGGGGCCGTATTGAAGTGTTCGTTGCCGAAGGGCATCCGGAAGATCCCTGCCGGCTGACCCTGGTAGGCCGCACCAAGGGCGGTTTACTGTCATGCTTTGCATGAAGCGCTATGCGTATTTTGAGAAAAATAGGCGGCGCTTATTTTTTTCCAGACAAAAGTTGAAGGAGATGAACCATGATCGAAGCCATGATCCGCGTCCGCGTTGGCGCAGAAGATGCACACTACGGAGGGGGGCTGGTTGACGGCGCCCACATGCTGAAATTGTTCGGTGACGTAGCGACCGAGCTGCTCATCCGCCGCGACGGCGATGAGGGGCTCTTCCGCGCCTATGACAACGTCGATTTTCTGGCTCCTGTCAGAGCAGGCGACTTCATCGAAGCCAGGGGTTGGATCGAGGAGGAAGGCAATTCCTCGCGCAAGATGCGCTTTGAAGCCTGGCGGGTGATCGCGCCGCGGCCCGATCTGTCTGATTCCGCAGCCGATCTGCTGGACGAACCCGTCCTGGTCTGCCAGGCGTCCGGCACCTGTATTACCCCGAAAGCGAAACAACGTAAGTAAAGAGAGGAGAATCCATGCCAAAAGTTATTATCACGGCCGCTATCAGCGGGGCGGAGGTCACTCAGGAGATGAACCCCGCTGTTCCCTATACGGTGGACGACTTCGTCCGCGAAGCAAAATCATCAGCTGACGCAGGTGCCGCCATCATTCATCTGCACGCGCGTCACGACGATGGCTCCCCGACCCAGGACCGTGAACGTTTCCGGGTCTTGATTGACGCCATCCAAAACGCCTGTCCCCAAGTCATTATTCAGCCATCGACGGGCGGGGCGACTGGCATGACGGCCGAGGAGCGGCTGCAGCCAACCGAGCTCGACCCCGAGATGGCCAGTCTGGACTGCGGCACCATGAACTTCGGTGGCGACGAGATCTTCGTCAACACCGAGAACATGATCATCGAGTTTGCGGCCAGGATGCGTGAGAGAGGGATCAAGCCGGAGCTGGAATGTTTCGACAAAAGCCACATTGACATGGCCATGCGCCTGGTCAGTAAGGGATGCATCGACCAGCCGCTTCACTTTAATATCGTTCTGGGTGTCAATGGCGGCGCCGCGGCCACCCCGCGCGACCTCATCTTTCTTCGCTATTCCCTTCCCGAAGACGCGACCTTCACCGTTACCGCCATGGGCCGCCACCAACTGCCCTTGAATGTCATGGCCATGGCCATGGGCGGGCATCCGCGGACGGGTTTTGAGGATAATCTGCAGTACAGCCGCCGTGTCAATGCAAGCAGCAACGGCCAGCTGGTCGCCAGACTGGTCCGTATCGCGCACGAAATGAATCTTGAAATCGCGGCGCCTGACGAAGCGCGCGAGATTTTAAAAATGAAATAGTTGAGGAAGGAAAGGGAAAACAGCATGACCATGGGAGACAGATACGGTGCGCACCGCGTGATCGAGCCGAAAGGACTGCTGCCGCAGGCGGCGCAGAAAATCGACAACAAAATGGAGATCTTTGACAACGAGATCCTGATCGACGTGTCAGCGCTCAACATCGACGCGGCAAGCTTCCGGCAGCTGTGGGAAGAGGCGGAAGGCGATGAAGGACGGCTGAAGGCCAGGATCATTGAAATCGTCGATGAGCGGGGCAAGATGCAAAACCCGGTGACCGGGTCGGGCGGCATGCTGATGGGAACCGTCGCCCGGATTGGGCAGGCCCTCAAAGACCGCGACCTGAAAGCGGGGGACCGGATCGCGACCTTGGTCTCCTTGTCCTTGACACCGCTGCATATCGATGAGATCACAGCCGTCCACCCCGGGGTTGAACGGGTTGAGATCAAAGGCCAGGCCATCTTGTTTGAAAGCGGTGTCTACGCCAAACTTCCCGACGATATGAGTGAGAATCTGGCCCTGGCTGTTCTTGACGTGGCGGGCGCACCCGCCCAGACGGCCCGAATCGTCCAGCCGGGAGACAGTGTGCTGATCCTGGGTGCCGGTGGCAAAAGCGGCATGCTCTGCGGCTATGAAGCCATGAAACGTGTTGGCCCCTGCGGCAATGTGGTCGGTATGAGCCGCAACGACCGGCCAGAAAAGACGCTGCTGGAGAACAAGCTGGTTCATTCCTTTTTTGTAGCCAACGCGCAAAATCCGATCGAAGTGCTGGAAAAATCCCTGGCCTTGAACGGTGGCCGCGAATACGATGTCGTGATCAATGTGGTCAATATTGACGGGACGGAAATGTCATCTATCCTGCCTGCCAGAGAGGGCGGCATCGTTTATTTTTTCAGCATGGCGACCAGTTTCACACGCGCGGCGCTCGGGGCGGAAGGTGTTGGCAAGGATGTCACCATGATGGTCGGCAACGGCTATACAAGAAACCATGCCGAGTTCTCGCTCCAGGTCGTCAGGGAGAGTGAGGCGCTGCGCAAAATCTTTGAAACTCTTTATTTGTAAAGGACAAGGCAATGAAAGCGGAAGATAAATACATCAACAAGACGGGGCAGGCAAGGCGGGAGGTCCTTTTCCCCGGCGTCCCGGACCGGGACTGGAACAGCTGGCAGTGGCAGGTTAAAAACAGGATCACGACCCTGGAAGGTTTGACGGATCTGTTGGCCCTGACCGAAGATGAAATCGATGGGGTTAAAGAAGCCCTCCAGCAGTTTCGCATGGCCATCACCCCTTACTACCTGACCCTGATCGACCCGGACGATCCCCATGACCCGGCGAGAAAACAGGCTATTCCGACGGCCTGGGAGCGAAAGTCAGCGCCGGAGGATCAGGATGATCCCCTGCACGAGGACGGCGATTCGCCCGTATTCGGCTTGACCCATCGTTATCCCGACCGCGTCCTTTTCCTGATCACCGACATGTGCTCCATGTACTGCCGCCACTGCACCAGGCGGCGGCTGGCCGGCCAGAAGGACGGAGCCCGCACCAAGGCTGAAATCGACGCCGGCATCGATTACATCCGCCGGCATCCGATCATCCGCGATGTCCTCCTTTCCGGAGGCGACGCCCTGCTCATGAGTGACGACCGCCTCGAATACATCCTCAAGGAGCTGCGCGGGATCGAACACGTCGAGATCATCCGGATCGGGACCCGGACGCCTGTCGTCATGCCCCAGCGGATCACTCCCGAGCTTTGCGCCCTGTTCAAAAAATACGAACCGGTCTGGCTCAACATGCAGTTCAACCACCCCAGTGAGATCACGCCGGAAAGCGCCGCCGCCTGCGCCATGCTGGCCGATGCCGGCATCCCGCTCGGCAACCAGTCGGTGCTT
>JAAZGN010000064.1 GCA_012511185.1 Clostridiaceae bacterium | reverse complement strand
CAATTCCCAGCTTTCGTAAGTGCAAGGGTTTGGCTGGATTCAGCCTGTTTCTCATGCACTTATTCTACCATGAATCAGTCCGAAATGACTGCCCCGCAGGCCTTTAAGATCCGTTCAGCAGACCCTAAATATCAATCTCATCAAGGGCCAGGTGATCTTTCACCC
This sequence comes from Clostridiaceae bacterium, assembly GCA_012511185.1. GTDB lineage: Bacteria > Bacillota > Clostridia > Saccharofermentanales > DTU023 > UBA4923. Next base: position 11,575 of record JAAZGN010000064.1, on the reverse strand, counting down.
ACTCCAGGCTCTTGCCCGCCGTTTCCATCTCGGCGAAATAGTGGTAGCGGTCCGGCTGTATGCCCACAATCGATGCCATGGACCGTCCGATATCGACAATTTGCTTCCCGGTAACCGTGGAGATCCAGCCCGAGGTTCCAAGGTAAAGGTGGGTGTCCCCCGGCTCCACTGCGCCTACCCCCACACCAATGAGTTCGGCGTCACCCCCGCCGCTGTATACTTTCGTTCCCGGGAGCAGGCCCAGCGCATCGATGATGCGGGCAGATGATCCATCTTCACACCCGCCAGCCGGCACAATTTTTCGCTCCAGTCGTGTTTGCCGGGCCTCACATCATATAAAAAGGTCGGGAAGCCGGAACCCTCGGTCATGGTGACCTCCCCGGTCAGCCGGCAGGCAAAGTAGTCCTTGGCGTCCAGCCATTTGTGCACACGGGCAAAACAGTCCGGCTCATGTTTTTCCACCCATTTATAGCGCCAAAGTGGATCCTTGGCGCTGACCGGTGCTGCTTTTGTCAGGCGCAACCAGGTCAAAAGGTGCAAAAGGGCGGGGCCCTTACCGAACAGGGAGCTGGCGCGGTTGTCCATGTAGCTCATGGCCCGGCGCACCGGCTCGCCTTCTTCGTCTACCAGGACCAGGCATTGCATCTGAGAGCAAAAGGATACGGCTTTTATGTGTCCCCGCCTTCCAGATTCGTCTCCGCCAGGACACGTCTGGTAGTAACGCACATGGCCTGCCACCACTCTTCTGTATCCTGCTCGGCTCCTCCGTTTTCCAGGACATAAAGGGGCTAGGTAGCATAGTCGCTTCCCACAAGCGAAATTTTCCCGCTAATTTCAAAAATGCAGGTCTTGACACCGGTTGTCCCCAGGTCATAGCAGATCACGTAATCGGGCGCCCCCATTCTTTATTCTCCTCCATATGTGAGCAATCACTCACTATTCCTCATTTTGCGCGTGTCTTCTATGGCCTGATCCCGCACATACTCTCCAGTACCCTCATGATGCTGCGGATAAGGTACTCATTGTCCTGGCTGTTCTTTTCTCCCACAAAATTTGAAGGAGACTTCCATCCGCAAAAAGGAAATGGAACATATGGGCGCTGCATATATGGCTGAAGGTCTGGTCACACTGGCAGGCAGCCGCCTCTACGTCAACGCCACCTATACAGAGGCAGACATCGCGGAGGCCCTGACCCGTTTTGACCGGGTCTTTGAGCAGGTGGAAGAAAAAGTTTGACTCCAAGGAGAGAAACCGTGGAAAAAAAGCAAGCCGTAGAGGAAGTCCTGGCTGCCGGCAGGGAGCTGGTGGCCCGGGGTCTTGTCGCCCGGACCTGGGGAAATATCAGTTGCCGGATCGATGAAGAAAGCTTTGTCATCACCCCGAGCGGCATTGACTATGCCCGCCTGACAACGGAGACCATCGTCCAGGTGGATTTGGAGTCGCTTGCCCATATAGGAGACATCAAGCCCTCCTCTGAAAAAGGAATCCACGCGGCGGCCTACCGCTTCAACCCCGACACCCATTTTGTCATCCACACCCATCAGGCCTACGCCAGCTACGTCAGTGTGGCCGGTTTCCAAAGCCTGAAGGTCACGGATGAAGAGAAAACCGCTTTGGGCGGTGACGTCCTGCGTGCCCCCTACGGACTGCCCGGAACCAAATCCTTGCGAAAAAAAGTGGAGGAGAAACTTTCCCTGGGCCGGGTGATCCTGATGGAAAAGCACGGCGCTCTCATCACGGGCAACAGCCGCGAGGCGGCTTTTGAACGCTCAATCGTTTTGGAGGAGGTGTGCTGGCGCGCCATCCAAGGTTTCCGATTCAATGAGGCTCCGCCTGACGGTGTAAGCTACCCCATGATCAGGAAGAAATTCTTTACCGGGACAAGGAGGGAAACAGACCCCTGGCCGCCGTACAAGACCGGGCCGGGCGGATCCATGCCAGTTTGCGGACAGCCAGGCCGGAATTCAAGTTTATCCTGCACCGGGCATCACCGGTGATCGAGGCTGTCATGGATCAAACCGATCGTTTACCCGCCCTCCTGGACGACTTCGCCCAGATCGTGGGTGGTGATATCAGGCGGATAAGCGGCCTGGAAGATGCGGCCTTGAAAAAAGCGACGAAAGGGCGAAACGCTATCCTGGTAGAAGGTTTGGGTGTCTTTTGCCTTGCCGATGAAGAATCGGACACGGAAACGATTTTGACCCTGGCCGAAAAAAACGCCCTTTTTGCTACCTGAACGCGGCGCGCTACGGGAAGCCCAAGCCTTTGCCCTGGTTTGACAGGAAGCTGATGCGCTTTATTTGCCTTAAGAAATACTCAAAAAAGAAATGAGACCGATCAGGATTTTGGATCCACCTGTCTCACTTCAGTATGCTGATCAAAAATAATTGTGTTAGAGTAAACAAGGTCAATTATGACCTGATAAGAAAGGATGTAACAATGAGAAAACACAAAGCAAGCTACTCAATCCTTACAATGGCTCTTACGGCCATGATTCTTTTAACTGCCTGTGGTGGCGGTGGCGGCGACGCCCTCAAAGGAACCTGGGAGGGGCGTAGCGAGGATATGGCCTGGACCTGGACTTTTGACGGCAAGGGCGGCTGTAAAACTGAAAATGAATATGGCATCAAGGACGAGGGGACCTATACCATTGATGGAAACGATGTAACCATTAAGTTGTCCTACTGGGATGACCCCATTGTCTATCAGTATAAAATCGACGGTGACCAGCTCTCACTGACAACTGATGAGACCTGGCGGCCAAACTATGAGTTGACCAAAAAATAGAATCCTGTCGCTTTACAGGCGGGGACCCTTCGGCGGTTCCCGCTTTTTTTACTCTATTTATTGACATGTCGTCCTGATGTCTGGTCAGTATAATGGTTTGAATCGAAGATGGTCCATCACTGCGAAAAGCGCCCTGCCCTGGTGCAAAAGCAGGACCTGGCCGGTTCTTCCACCCCCCAGCTATTTCCTTCCTTGCAGATTCCGGTATATTGAAAGCAGATAATCCATCGAGGACTTGGCCTTGCCATAGACAGGATTGAATCATAGGTATGAACGAGGCAGCTGTCAACTGTGGAATCTTCACCTGGTTCGTCTACAAACGACCCTTTAATGAAAAACTTGACCTGATCAAATCAGCCGGCTTTGATGCTATCTGTAGCTGGTGGGGTGATGCTTTCATGGAACTGGATGGACCTGCGGAAGACCATGTCCGGCTGGCCCGGGAAAAAGGATTGGTTTTGGAAAATGCCCACCTGCCCTACCATGAACAGGATCTCCTCTGGCAAGATTCAGCCGCCGGCCTTGAGTTCGAAATCAAATTGAAAAGAGAACTAACCCAAGCGGCTCGGGCAGAGATACCCCTTCTGGTCATCCACCCTTACCGGACAAGAGGGATCCTGAGATGGGGAGATCAGGATGTCTTTTTCCAAAGAGCCCGACGGTTAACAGAGGCCGCCGGCCAACTGGGAATTAAGTTGGCCTGGGAGAACCTCTATGAAAGCCGTCTTCTTCGAAGCCTCCTGGATCACCTGGCCGACCTGCCAGCCGCTGGTTTTTGTTTTGACTCTGGTCACGCCCATCTAAGCCGTGATGGTGCTTTATCGCTTCTGGCAGACTATCCAAAAAAACTCTTTGCCATCCACCTGCACGACAATGACGGGCAAACCGATCAGCACGGCTTGCCTGGGCAGGGCACCTTTCCCTGGCCGGTTTTTATGGATCTCTTGATGAGGACAGATTACAAGGGATCACTCATGCTGGAGTCCTGCTACCCCTTCGATCAGGAAAAAGCTGACCGGGAGCAAAGTCACGCCTACCTTGAGCCGGATTTGCCTCCACAGGATTACCTGGCCACCGCCGTAGCTGTCTGCCGACAGTTGGGGCTGACCCATAGAGTATGAAGGGACCGTCTATGAGCCCCGTCCTTTCAAAATGACGGGCAGACCGCAAACCATCCGGACCACCAGATCCGCTTCCCTGGCCAAGTGGTTGCACAGTCGCCCCACGGCTTCCCGCGCCGCCCGGTCATGGGCGGTAACCGGAATAACCCCGCTTCCTACCTCCTGACAGACCACCACCTCTTTTTCAAGTAGAGCCTGATAGAGTTCGGGGCCAGACTCCGGGTCGGAAAAAAGAAGATCCTGCAAATTGTAAAGAACCGGACGATCATCCAGGATCCCGTCAGCGATCAAGTTATCTTCATAGCCCAGTTGACGGACATAGTCCCTTTTGCCTGATGCCAATCCGCCAATAATTAAGATCATAAAGCTGCCGCCTTCCCAATGAAAACCAGGCCGGCCATAAGGACCAGCTCGGTCACTTGCAGCCAGTAACCTGCCAGATCACCATTCATGCCGCCGAACTGTTTGGCTGACATCCTGTAGATGAAAAGACTCAGGAGAAGGGCCAGGCCGACCAGAACCAATCCCGGCCAACCACTGGTCCAAAAAAGGCCGACCGCTGCAAGGATGAGCCAAAGGCCCAGGACAACCGAAACCGGGCCTTTCCGCGCGGACACCTGGATGGTGTAATAGAAACCCTCCGACCTGGCTGCCGGAAAATAGACCAGGCCGAAGCCGACCATGACCCGGCTGAGCATGTGAATAAGACCCAAGGTCAGGATTGCCCTCTCCCCGGCCGGCCATTCGGACGCCAAAGCCAGGTAGGCGAACATATAGGCAATCAGCGAAATGAGAGCAAATGCGCCAATCCCGGGATCCGCGAGAATCTCCGCCTTCTTCTCGGCAGGGGCACGGCTCGCCAGAGCGTCAGCCGTATCACAGAGACCATCCAAATGGATGCCGCCGGTGACGGCGATGGGGATGAGGGTCAGGCCGACTGAACAAAGCATATGACCCAGGAGCAGGTACTGCCCCAGCCAAAACCAGACCTGAAGAAGAAGGCCGGTCAGGATACCGACCAGGGGAAAAGCAGCCGGAAGATAGAGCATGTTGTCCTCCATCCAGTCCAAGGAAGGCATGGGCAGCTTGGAGAAAAGAGCAAAGGCCGTGGCGATGGATCGAATCACTTTCATGGCAGCTGTCCTTTCAAGAGAGTGGGGATTCCTGCGATCAGTTCGGCTACCACATCGTAACGGGCAGCCAGATGACGGTTGATCCTCCCAAGAAGCCGGATATAGGCCTGGGTGCCGGCTGGATAAGGGATACCATCGCTTCCTACTTCATTGGTGACAACGATCAAGTGTTTGCATTGCCTTTCCAAATGTTCCAGTCCATAACTGATTTTGTCATAAACATCCTGTATCCTGCCTTCTTCGTCAAACATCTCGTTGGCTGTCAGGTTGCACAGGCACTCAAGCAAGGCGGTGCCGGGCTGGTCCAGTACTAAACGGTCAAGGTTGTCAGGTTTTTCCAGCGTGAGAAAACCCCCGCCCTGGCGCATCTGCTGGTGGCGGGTGACCTTCCGGCGGGCCTCAACATCCGTAATCCGCATGGTAGCGATGTAGTAATGGGGCGGCGGGAAGCTCAGTGCCAGTTCTTCAGCAAATGTGGATTTCCCCGCGGCTGAACCGCCTGTCATAAGAATGCGCACGTCGTCACCTACAAACCGATGGCTTCCGAGGTTATCAGGTCGCGATAGACCGCCAAGCCCATGTCCATGAGAGGCAGGGCCGCCACGGCTCCGGTGCCTTCACCCAGCCGCATCCCCGCCCGGATCAAGGGCAGGAGCCACAGTGTCTGAAGGATCGCCTGGGCCGCCGGTTCCGCTGATTGATGGCTGGCCAGCATATAATTCCGGGCCCAAGGGCAAAACCTTGTGGCCAGAAGAGCAGAGACCGCGCTGATCAATCCATCGATCACAACCGGGAACCCTTGCAGGGCACCGCCTAAAAAGACCCCGCAAAGGGAGGCAATATCAAAGCCGCCCAGCTTGTGCAAAAGGTCCAGAGGATCCTTTGGATCCGGGCAGTTCACGAGCTTTGCCTTTTGGATGGCCTGGACCTTGCGGACCAAACCCTGATCGGACAGGCCGGCCCCCCTGCCCGTCACGCTTTCTACCTCAAGTCCCAGAAGCGAGGACGCCAAGGCACTGGATGTGGTGGTGTTGCCGATGCCCATTTCCCCCGTCACCAGGATATCGTAACCCGAAGCCTTCATGTCTTCCGCAAGCTCTACGCCGGTCATAATAGCCCGCTTGGCTTCTTCCCGGCTCATCGCGGGGCCCAGGGTCATATCCGCCGTCCCCGCCGCGATCCGTCTGTTTAAGATTCCCTCATGAGCCGGCGGGGTAAACATGCCCATGTCCACGGTCACGATATCGACCCCGGCCCGATCCGCCATAATACAGACGGAAGAACGTCCGTCGGCGATTAATCCGGCCATGGCGGCTGTAATTTGATCTGGTGTCTGTGCCACGCCCTGGGCCAGAACGCGATTGTCGGAGCACATTACCATGGGTACCCGTTTAGCGATACGGACGTCCGGGCAACCCTGGATCCCTGCCAATTTGACGACGACCTCTTCCAGGAGGCCCAGGCTGCCGACTGGCTTGGCGAGTTGATCCCAACGGGCGCTGGCTTGTTCCATGGCCTTCGGGTCAAGCTCCCTTTCCCTTCCGAGGAGGCTCAATAGTTGTTCATAAGCGACCATACCCGTTCCACCTTAATTTTGCCATTGGCCCAGCATATTGCGCATCCAGGCAAAGACATCCATGCCGTAGACCCGGTTGAGATTCGCCTCCGTCAAGACCTCGCCAATGGGCCCTTGGGCTTCCACCTTCCCCTTGTTCAGCAGGAGGGCCCGTTCGCCATAGGCCCGGGCGGGCCCCAGGTCATGGACCACGGAAACGATGGCCCTGTCAGGCTTTTTCAGCCAGTCTTTTAAAAGGCCGAAAGTCTGTTTTTGATAAACCAGATCCAGGTGGTTGGCCGGCTCGTCCAGAATGAGAATATTTGGGTTCTGGGCAAAGAGCTGGGCCAAAAAGACCCGCTGGATCTCGCCGCCCGACAAGGTCAGGATTGACTGCTTGAGCATGGAACCAAGGCCCGTCTGCTCAATGGCTCGCTGGATATAAGCTTCACCTTCATCATCAGATCTTGAGAAGATCCAGGGGGCATAAGCATAGCGGCCCAGGCGGATGACCTCCTCAACCGAAAAAGGATAGTTGAGAGGATGATGCTGGGTCAGGACACCAAGCAGCTGCGCCCGATGACCTGCCTTATAGTCCCGGATATTCCGGCCTTTGAGCAGGATTTCGCCCTGATAGGGTGCCACTTGTGAGACAGCATGGATGATGGTGCTCTTGCCGGCGCCGTTGGGTCCGATGATCATAAGCCAGTCCCCGGGGTTGACCTGGAAGCTGATCCGGTCCAGGATGGTCAGATCGCCATAGCGTACGGTCAGGTCACGGACATCAAGCACGGCCGGTTTTCCTTGCCCGGTAGAAGATGAAGACAAAGACAATGGCTCCGACAAAAGAGGTAACCACACCCAAGGGCAGCTCGATGGGGTTGAGCAGCATACGTGCCAGGAGGTCAGCCAGCATGAGGAAGATGGCGCCCCCGAACAGGGAGGCCGGAAAGAGCCTTTTGTGATTGGGTCCCGTGATCATACGGACCATGTGCGGGGTCACCAGGCCGACAAAACCAATGGTCCCGCCGATGGAAACCGAGACCCCGATCAAGACCGATACCGAAATCATGATGATCAACTTGATCCGCCTTGTATTGATGCCAATGTGGTGGGCATTTTCCTCGCCAATGGCGAAGGCGTTCAGTTCCCGGGCATGAGCCAGAATGACACCGCCGAATACCAAAAGGGTTATCAGAAGAACCAGGGCATTGCCGTAAGAGCTGCCATTCAGGCTCCCCATGGTCCAGAAGGTGATCTGGCGCACCCGGTCGGAGGCATAGGTAATTATGAAGGACATAATGCTGGACACGAACATGGAATAGATGACGCCAATCAGGATAATGGTGTTGGTGGACAGGGAATAATCCAACTTGTATGCCAGGGCCAGGATGATGATAAGGGAAAGAAAGGCGAAGAGGATGGCCATGACCATGGTGCCGGCAAAAGGCAGGGAGGGCACGGTCAGGCCAAAAGCGATGGCGATGACTGCCCCCAAAGAGGCTCCCGAGGAGACTCCCAGGGGGGAACCGTCGGCCAGGGGATTCCGCAGCAGGCCCTGCATGGCACCGCCGCAAAGCGATAGGGAAGCGCCCGTCAGGGCCACCGAAAGGACGCGGGGAAGCCGGACTGCCAGAATAATGGAAGGTGACGACGCGGTTTCAGGCAAGGGCAGACGCCAGAGGGCATGCCAGATCAGGCCGACGGTATCTCCAAGGGGTACCCGGACACTGCCCAGCGACACGGAAACCGCGAAGGTCAAAAAGGTGAGGGCAGCAAAAAGGAGATAAACAACAGGACCAAATCCTTCTTTTTCTCTTTTGCGCATGGTTTCCTCTTATAAGCCGGCAGATCGGGTCCGCCGGCTTCAAGGCCTATCTTAACATCAGGCGGCTTCATCCAGGGCCGCTTCCTGGTCCAGAATAAAGTCAAAGAGCATTTTTGCGCCATCAGCCAGGCGGGGGCCGGGCCTTGACAGCTCATTGTCAGGCAGGTTGAGAATGCTGCCGGTCTGAACCGCGCGGATTGACTGCCAGCCCGGCCGGCCCAAAATTTCCTCGACCGGGTCCGGACCTGTGCCAAAATACATGGAGATGGTCAGGATGTAATCGGGATTGCGCTCCAAGACAGCTTCCTCGGATATCTCTCCCCAGCCCTCCACATCGCCAAAGGCGTTGTCCAGGCCGATCATCCGGGCGATTTCGTCCATGAAAGTTCCCTGGCCGGCCGTCCAAAGACCCCACTCCAGGGGCGACACTTCAAAATAGATGCTTCTCCCCGAGAGGCTTGCGGCTTCCTTGGCAACGGCTTCGAAGGTCTCTTTCATGGATGAAATGACTTCCTCAGCTTCCTGGTCTTTGCCCATGATCTTTCCGATCAGCCTGATGGCGATGTAGACGCCCTCGATATCGTCAGCGTCGGAGACAACCACCTGAATACCAGCGGCTTCCAAGGCTGCCACCTGCTCTTCGGTCTGGGCCATGGTGCTCATAAGGAGAACCTGAGGATCCAGGTCGATGATTTGCTCAAGATTGGTTTCTAAGCCTGACTGAACAGCCGGGAGTTCCAGAACCTGAGCCGGATAATCACAGTATTCGCCCCGGCCGACCAGGGTATCCCCGGCTCCGATCGCGAAGAGGATTTCGCAATCAGCGGCTGTCAAGGCCACCACCCGGCTGGCGGGCTCCTTCAAAGTAATTTCCCTGCCGGCCATGTCAGTGACTGTGATGGAGGGATCCTCCGGTGCCTGACTGGGCTCCGTAATGACAGGATCCGGATCGGTTTCGCCTGGAGTTGTTTCTGCCGGCCCCTCCGTCTTGGCACAGCCCGTAAAGAGCGCCAGCACAAGAACAAGGCTGATCAGGATGATCCACGTTTTCTTTTGTTTCATAGGTGTCTACCCCTTTCAAATTGCCAAATGAACATAATGGAAAGGAGTTAAAAAAGCCCCTCTGAACAAGGAGCCTTTCTTATGCATCATAGCTCTCCCCGCCCCCAAGTGGATAATGTGCAATCAGGTAATCCGACTTAGCCGGCACAAGGCCGGACATCACGGTTATTGGGATAGTTCGGAGATTTCATCCGATTCCCCCCGGAATCTTTCGATCCCGCGCCGAAGCGAAAAACACACGCTATATTCATTTGTACTCTCAAGCTACCGCACCGGTTACCGGCTTGTCAACAAGCAAAATGAGCTGGACGTCTACCTCGTAATCACTTTCTTCAGGGTTCTTTTGCCCCCCCTCAGCTGATGTCAATAAGGGAAGCCGAGGGGAATTTGTCTATGGCTTCAGGTGATCCGATCACACAGACGGCGCTTTCCCCGACCGCCTGATCCAGTATGTCGGCCAGACCCAAGAGATCTTGCGGCTCCGCCTCCATCAATTGGCGGCGGATGGCCAGAATCTCACCGGCCGTATAGTCGGTGAAATACCAGTTGTCCGCCTGGTCCGCCTGCTGCTTGAAGGATAGAGCAGGATCGAGATCGGCGATCTTGCCCATAATGTAGCGCTCAAGGCTGTCCGTTCCGGCGCAGAAGTCCCGGATAAAAGAGGCGGATTGGCGGAAGACGTCAAGGGATTGATCCGGGCTCGGATCCCGGTAGGAGAAGAAGGCACATCCGGCGGATTTATCGATCGAGAAGCCGCTTCCATAGGCGCCACCCTGGACCCTGATTTTATTCCACAGATACTCCAGCGAGAGGATCTGCTCCAGAGCCAGCCAGTCACCTGAATATTCGCCTCCAAAGGGGGCAGTGTGGCAGCCCAGGCAGGCGTAAGAGACGGCTGAAGGGATGCTGACAGCCTCATGCCTGGGATAGGAGCTGGTATAGGTGGCCCACCCCGCAGGCGAATCAGGGATTTGCGGGAAGGAGTTGACAAGTTCCTCAATTACCTTCTCGTCCAAATCCCCCGTCACGCTCAGCGTCAGTCTTTCCCTGCAAAAGATCCGGTCCCGGAAACTCCCGGCCAGCTTCTTCCAGCTGTCCCACCCGGAATCGAAATCCTTTAAAAATTCCTTAAACCACAAAACCGAGGACAAGCCGCCCAGGGCCTCCCTGGCCGCATCCCTTGCCGTATAGTGTCCCTTGGCTCGTATCACGCCGAAATACTGGGCTGCCTGGATAGTCGCCTGACGCAGGTATTCCCTGTTTTGGACCAATTGGGCGTAGATACCGGCTTTGTCATCAAAGAGGGTTTCGGTCAGGATCTCTCGGATAAGGTGCAGGGCATGGTCAACTTCAGAATCCAGGGCACTGCAGGTGACGGTGAAGTAGAGTTTGCACCGGTCCCTGCGGCCAGGGTCGGCAACCGGCATCAAGGAAAAATCCAGCTGGCCGACATGGGTCTTGATTTCCCTCAGCAGGGATCGGGCGTCCCGTTGGCGGGTCGCCAGCTTTCCCAGCAGAAGAGCCATGAAATTGAACCCGGCCAGGTTCTCCAGGGGCGTGTCCGAGCTGTCAAAATACAGTTTCAGATAGACGATGCCCTCGGCGGGGGAAGGATGCCGGAGAATGGTGACGCCCTGCGCGTCAAGGGAAGTCGTGTCCATATAAAGGGGCTCCTCTGAAAGGTCTTCCAGAGTCAGGTGGGGCAATGTAGCCAAGGCTTCGGGTGAATCAGAAGAAAGTTGCCAGGCCTCCAAATCCGATGCCCGATCCATGAGGTCCTGCTTATCTTCGCTTGACCATGCGGCGGCCTCTGAATCCAGCCGGGCCGCTTCGCGGGCGTCTCTCTCCTTGCCATGGGAAGCAGAAGGTATGGACTGCACTTCGACCCAGCTGTCACTGTCAGCAATCAATTCTCTGAGCAGCACCTCAAAGTAGTCGGAGTGGATCTTCTTCCTCAGGCTGTCAAAGTAGGGACCGCGGGAGAGATAGAGGGCGGGATCACCGCCGTAGAGCCAGGAATGGAGGGTGGCGACAGCCAGGATGACACCCCGCGGCTCGTCAGGATCGAGCTCCTGGTAGTGAAGCTGAT
>JAAZGN010000063.1 GCA_012511185.1 Clostridiaceae bacterium | reverse complement strand
TAAGCCCTTATATGCATTGAAAGGCAGTATCAAGATCGGGGAAGTGAAGTCGTTGCTGGTAGACTTCATCCAGCAGCGGGTTAATTTTCTCTTGATCGAGAGAACCGGAACTGTACCTGAGGGTGACTTTGAGGTCAACATCCTCCGCTTTGAGGATCTGGCCGGGAAAGGGGATTACGCCCTGATGATTACAGATCAGACCCAGTTACGCCAGATCACGAACAGGGAGCTCTTCGAGATGCTGTTTTCTGATTCTATACCGATTATCGGACTGGATCTTTACGCGGCCAATCAGCGGATTGGCCAACTGGTTGATTTTTCAATCGACACGGAGACGGGTGCAATATGGAACGTGACCGCGCTCGCAAATGGAACTGCTGTTTCCATTCATGTCGGCAAGGATCTGTCCTATGAAGATGGACGGGTCTATGTTGATCCGGCTGCGCGGTTGACATAGGGAAGGGAAAGTAAGGCAATGTTCATCAAATACGCTGAAATACACGGCCTGCCGGCTGTCGATATTTCGACCGGCTCCAAGGTCGGCAAGGTGAGAACCTTTTCGGTTACTTATGACATGGCCATCAAGGGACTGCTGGTTGAGCGCAGCAATGATCTTATGGTCCTGATCGAGCCCGGTCACATCCTGAGTGTGGGGTCTGCCGCTGCCGTCATCGACTTGGATGAAAAAGCACCCGTTGTTTCGCAAGAAGAAGGCGGAAACAGTTCGATTATCGGTCGTCCTGCGATCACCTTGTCAGGCGATCCTGCAGGCAAGCTGATCAATTGCACCATCGACCTGGAGTTGATGGAGGTCAGCGAGGTCAGGTTACTGGCAGTTGACGAAAAGACGGAGGTCACATTAAGGCCAGAGCAGGTTCGAACGCTTGGCCATGACTACGTCATTCTTGCCCAGGATGCGCTGACGAACCTGCACGGGCAGGACGAATCCCTGCCGGTTCCGGCCGCAGAGTTTGTCCACGCTCCGGCCGTTTCGACTGTTGAGGAAGTCCCGCTTGTTTCTGCGGCGACTGCCGCTGTGTCTGCCATCCTGCCGGTTCCGGCCGCAGAGTTTGTCCCCGTTCCGGCCGTTTCGACTGTTGAGGAAGTCCCGCTTGTTTCTGCAGCGACTGCCGCTGTGTCTGCCATCCTGCCGCCTGAAGCGGATCTTTTGCCCGATCCGGCGGAAATGCCGGATGAGACAGGAATCAAGTCTCCGGCCATTGAATCGGTTCCGGCCACGTCCGAGGATGACCGGACAGTCAGGGACGACAAGATCCAGGAGTTGGAGGATCCAGTTCAGGCCATGCACGAACTGCCTGTACCTTCCGAGTGGCAGGATCAAATTGATACCTTGGTCAATAAAAGCCTTGAAAGGACAATGGTCATCGATAATGGCGGGGAGCAGAGGACTCTACAGGAAGGCACTGTTATTACGAGGGAAATCGCTGAAGAAATCGCAACCAATGCGCCTCTCTTTTTGGAAGTTCTGCCCTTATTTGTAAAATAAATGGTCTATGTCTTTGCATTTATCTTAGGCTCCGTTTTGGGTAGCTTCTACGGTGTCCTCATCGTCCGCATCCCCGCGGGCCTGGATTTCGTCAGAAGCAGGTCCCAGTGCTCCCACTGCGGGGCTGTATTGAGGTTCTGGGATTTGATCCCCCTGGTCAGCTACCTGGTTTGGAGGGGGCGTTGCCGTTACTGCCAAAAACGCTATTCATTTTTCTATCCTCTCCTTGAGCTGGCAACGGGGGGGATGCTCGTCCTGGCGATCGTCTTTTGGGAACTTTCTTTTCAGGCGGCCTACCATTTTATTATGTGGTCGCTCATGTTAGTCCTGGCCGCCATCGATTTTCGGGAAGGCTATGTCTATGACATTCTTTGGCTGATTATGACCGGTGTGAGCC
>JAAZGN010000062.1 GCA_012511185.1 Clostridiaceae bacterium | reverse complement strand
GATCGCGGAATTCGGATTTGGCCAGTAAGCCGGTCGCGTGAAAGAAGGAGATCATTATGGCTATTAAGAGCTATCGCCCGACTTCTCCCGCCAAAAGGCAGATGACCGGGGCCGATCATTCCGTTTTGACGGACAAGGCACCGGAAAAAAGCCTGCTTGCGAAAAAGAAGAAACACAGCGGCAGAAATAACTACGGTCGTATCACAGTGCGAAGCCGCGGCGGCGGCAATCGCCAAAAGTACCGCGTCATTGACTGGAAGCGCAACAAGACAGATATTCCAGCCAAGGTTTTGGCTTTGGAATACGATCCCAACCGTACTGCCTTTATTGCACTGCTCATGTACGCGGACGGGGAGAAAAGCTACATCATCGCCCCACACGGTCTTAAGGTTGGCGACTCCGTCATTTCAGGCAGTGATGTTGACATTGTCGATGGCAACTGTCTGCCCCTCTCATCAATCCCGGTCGGCACGCAGGTTCATAATATTGAGATGAATCCGGGTCATGGCGGACAGCTGGTCCGCGCCGCCGGCACATCAGCCCAGCTCCTGGCCAAAGAGGGTCGTCACGTGACTTTGCGCATGCCATCCGGCGAGGTGCGCATGGTGCTTCAAAATTGCCATGCCGTCATTGGTGTGGTCAGCAACATTGAAAATGATATTGTCAACGTCGGAAAGGCCGGGCGAAAGCGGCACATGGGCCGCAGGCCCCAAGTCCGCGGATCAGCCATGAACCCCGTCGACCACCCGCATGGTGGCGGCGAGGGCAAGGCCCCGATCGGCCGCCCCGGTCCGGTGACTCCCTGGGGGAAACCGACGCTTGGTTACCGCACGCGCAAGCGGGGCAAATCGACCGACCGGCTGATCGTCAGACGCCGTACCAAGAGCTAGGATGGAGGAGACAGCATGAGTCGTTCCGCTAAAAAAGGATTTTAAGTTGATGAAAGGCTGCTCAAGCGCATCAACGAGCAAAATGAGAAAAATGAACACCGCGTCTTGAAGACCTGGTCGCGCGCCTCCACCATATTCCCTGAGATGGTGGGGCACACCATCGCTGTGCATGACGGCAGGAAACATGTCCCCGTCTATATCACGGAAGAGATGGTCGGCCACAAGCTGGGTGAATTCGCCCCGACAAGAACGTTCAGAGGCCATGCCGGCTCTGAGAAACGCGCCAGGATGCGCTAAGAGGCGGCGAGGAGGGACTATTGTGGCTAAGAAAACATTAAGCAGACAGGAGCTGATCGACCGGCGGGAAGAGCTGGTCGCTGAATACAAGAAGCAGACTCCGAGAAACGCGAAAAAACGTGTTCTGACAAAAAAAGAACGTAAAGTGTTGGGGATCGGCCGGGACCAAGGCCATGCGACCCTGAGACACCTTCGCATGAACGCCTTCAAGGTCAACGCACTGATCCGCCTTGTCGTCGGAAAACCGCTTGAAGAAGCATACGCGATTTTGCAGTATACCCCGCACGGGGCTTCCCAGCCGCTTACCAAGCTTCTGAAATCGGCCGAAGCCAACGCGGTTAATAACAACGGGATGAATGCCGACAATCTTTATGTGGCCGAGCTCTGCGCTATGCAGGGGCCGACACTGAAAAGGATTCGCGCCCGCGCGCGGGGCCAGGCGAGTTGGATCAGAAAGCGCACATGCCACGTTGACGTTGTATTGAAGGAAAGCCAGGAGGTCTAGGTTATGGGTCAGAAGGTCAATCCGCACGGTTTGCGTGTAGGTGTCATCAAAGACTGGGATTCGCGCTGGTATGCCGATAAGAAAGACTTTGCCCGCTTCCTTGTCGAGGATAAGAAAATCCGCGACTACGTGAAGGCGGAAACAGAGCGCGCAGGTGTTTCACGGATCGAGATTGAGCGCCTGGGTGACGATCATACAACCATTACGATCACGACGGGCAAGCCCGGGATCATCATCGGCCGCGGTTGTGCAGAGATCGAGAATCTGAAGAAGAAGCTGACGAAAAAATTCGGCCGGACCTTCTATATCAATGTAAAAG
>JAAZGN010000247.1 GCA_012511185.1 Clostridiaceae bacterium | reverse complement strand
TCGGCGGTTTCGGCGATCTGCGAATCTTCCTTGAGAGCGCCCCGCCTGCTACGCAGGAGGTGACTCGGATTGAGGCAGCCTATGAACAGTCTGTCGACACCGTCTTCAAACGGCAGCGACAGGAAGTGGATACTTTGCGCGAATCAATGGGTGAACAGATCCGCGAGGAAGTCCTGGAGCTTGTCAGACGCATACGCCCCGATCTCTTCGACGCCCCCAACCAGCCCCACGAACTCGATTCATCGGCAGTCACGGCTCTCAGGTTCGCCGTTGCCGCGGATGCCGGCAGTACCGCACACGTCGAGCTACGCGTCAGGGCACTTCGCGACCTTCTGCTTCACGGGCGAAAAGCCAACGGGTGGAAGGTGAAGCGCCTGCCCCAGTTCTTCGCCTTTCGACCCAGCCCCAGCGTCCACCATCCGAGTTTCGTGCCCGCGCACCAGACCCTGGAGCGCCTGCGTGCGGAGTTCGTGTCGCGGCTCAGCATCGACCAGGGAGACATCGCCCCCTCGGCCACTTCGGCCAAGTTGAATCTGGTTCTCGCGCTGATCCTCTGGCAAGGCGTGTCATCGTGGGATCGCATGGCAAAGATCCTTGAAGGGCTGCGGGAGGCGGAGCCGATCAGTTCTGATGGCGAAGGCATTGCGATTCCCACCCGCATCTCGCGATTCCCTGGGGACCCGAACCCGGAGGCATCCGCCGAAGTCCTCACCGGCGCAGTGGCCTTGGCGGCGCTCAACGCAAAGCCGCACCTGTCTACGGTTGACAGGAAGGAATTGGAGGTTCTGGTTGCCTCGTGGGTTTCACCTAAGTTCGTGACCTCGCTGAAGGGGAGGATGCTCGACGTACTGTTCGCCATCGCGAGAATCGGTCACCGCTTCGAGTCCCCACCGCCATTGCGTCTTGCGTGGTCCGAGCAGGTTCGTTGCGTGAACATGCCCGTTGACCGGCTGCGTGCTCTGTTCGGACAGCCCGCGATGCCTGCCCATGAATCTCCACTTGACTGCACGGAGGACAACCAATCGGCGCGCGCGCCCACCCGCCCCACCTCCAATGGGAACGCGCAGGATTACAAGTGGCTGAGAGCCTTGCTAAGAGCGACCTCGAACGGCGCTAGAGAATTTCCCGTCGACACGGTGGAGAGGGAGCCGACCAATCTCGCTGGCCCTGGCAAAAGGAGCAGAAAGCGCACACCGCCTAGTCGGAATCAGCTCCGCGCAGAGGCCTGCCGGCGTCTTCGTGCCAGGCTCACGCAGTGGCCATTCGATGGGACGCTCGTTCGCGCTCTGACGGCGTATGCGCTCGATAGACTGGAGAACGGCACGCCTTGGTCACCGCAGATCGTCCCCGACACGGTCTATACCTACGTGGTCGGCGCGGGTGGCGCGCTCCAGGCTTACGATCCCGACCTGCACCTGGAGGATCTCGAAGACGAAGACTACGCGCAGATCTACGACAACGTCGTCCGGCGAGCGCCGATGAAGTACCAGGAAAAGCTGACGGGCTACCTCGCCTACTTCCACGGGTACCTGGTCGACCAGCGCTGGGCTCCTCCCATAGCGCTCGGGCACGCGGGTGCCGCGATCACCAGCTTGCCCGAGGTCGGCTACATCGGGCCCAACGAAATGGCTGCCAGCTTGGCGCAACTGCAATCCGATCTCACGAACGCCGATCAGCTCGACATTCCCGTTACTGATACTCGCGCCGTGCTGGCAGCTATCTCACTGGGCTTTGCCGCCGGCACCCGCAAGAAGGAGACCTTGCTGCGGGAAAGCCGCGAGCTCGTGACCGATGAGGGCCGCCGCGCACTGCTTGTTCGGAAGAACCGCTGGGTGACGACCAAGACCCACCACAGCACCCGTTTGATCGACCTCGAGCCCAGCATGCCGCAAGCGGGCTGGGAAGCCATCGAGGCATGGCGAGAGAAATCTCGCGCGCTGCAAACCGAGAGTGAGGCACGAAGTTCGGTGCTGTTCGCCGAATCGGTGGATGGGCGCACGCCTCTCGACGTTGATCGACTGAGCCGCCGGATTGCCGCCATCCTCCGTTGTACGACGGGGCGGCAGGATGCGCAGATCAACTGGTGGCGCCACAGCGCGGTCTCGAACGATATTCTGGCTCTGTTCGCGACGAGGGAAATGCTCGATGCCGTACGGCGTGGGGCCAGCGATGCGGGTGCTCATTGGCTGCCGGACCCTTTGCAGATGCTTCAGTCGCTGGGCGGCGATCTCCCCCTCGGCCAGGCGCACGCGGCCGGCTTCCGCGCTCGCCGAGGTCATGCTGACATGCACACGCCCGTGTCCACCTACACCCACACAGCCGGATTGATCGAGCCCTGGGCTTGCAGACAGGCTTCAGACACGTTGTCCAGCGGCGCTCTGGCGGCAATTGCCGGCCTGAAGCCCGCTGCGCTCCGGCAGCGATTGAGCCGCGCGAAAATTCCGTCATCACCCTCACGCTCGGCGGTGCGATTCCTGATCAAGCAAGGCGTGCCCGCGGCGCAACACGTACCCGCGCACGAGACTGACGAGCTCCAGACCTACGCAAGCGCGGCACGCAGATCGATCGATCCGGAGCAGTTCTCGGAGGCGCTGTTCCGGTCGCTTCGCGAAGGCGACATCCAGTTGATGACCGATGCGCTCCACCTCTCGACCGCAGCCGCACAGCGCCTGATCCGGCGCCTTCGTGAGTCGATTGAGGCAAACGTCTTCGGGCTCAGCATCGGCCTCGATCTCCCCGCTGGTGACAACGAACTAAGCGGTGTTCCCCGCGCACGCGCGCTGCCAGCCGCACCGCTGTCGTTCGAGCGGGTCGATAGGAAGTGGGTTCAGGAGTGTCTGCAGGCTCGGATCGCGAACCCTGCTCTGGCTGCGGTTTGGCTGATCGTCCTGCGCGGACTCGACCCGCGGTCCGGGCGAATCGCCTCCCGCACCGAACAGGAGTTCATTACGCTCCTGAACAGCCTGCCGTTGGCGATCGCACAGTCGGAAGAATCGCGCTACCGCGTCGGAGTGGTCGTCAGCACGTCAGTCCACAAGACCGCGCTCGCAAGCATTCGGGGGATCGTGGAAGGCACCAACGCCAGGGGATGTCAGCTGCAGGTAGCGGGCGTTCTGCCCCCGAAAGGCTGGATGCTTGCGGGCGCTGTCGTGGAGACGGTACCGACGGGTCGGCGGCAGATCGCTGGACTAGCCTTCCTTGCGGTCGCCTCGGCTCTACTGTCCACCGACGCGACAGGCAGTGCGAACTGACCACGAAAAGAGGTTGAACACGGTCTTC
>JAAZGN010000061.1 GCA_012511185.1 Clostridiaceae bacterium | reverse complement strand
TGCGATATCCTGACCGTGACCAACCAGCTGATCGCCAATGGCAACATCGGCAGGGCGGGGGGGCGCGAATACGTGGCAGCTCTCCCCGGTTCCGTTCCCTTCGCTTCCAACTACCCGGTCTACATCGACCTGGTGCGCGACCTGTCCGTCAAGCGGCGGATGATCTTATCCCTTGACAGTGTCATCGACCTTTGTTTTAACTCCGACCATGAGGCGGAGCAGCTGATCGAACTGGCCGCCCAGCGGATCATGCATATCCGCGAGGAAGGCGAGAGCACAGGACTTCTTCCCATCGGTAGTGTCCTGAGTGCCAGGATTAATGAGCTGGGCGCCATCTCCCGCGGCGAACGGCCTCAGCCAATCCAAATCGGATTTCCCAGCCTGAACCGCGTCCTGGGCGGATTGCGCAAAGGCGGCCTTTATATTCTTGCTTCCAGACCCGGGGTCGGCAAATCTGCTCTGTCGCTCAATATTGCGCACAACGCGGCCTTTCACCGCGGCGCGGTCGTTGCCATGTTCTCGCTTGAAATGAGCAAGGAGGAAGTGGCCATGCGTCTCCTGTCCTCCAAAACTATGATGTCCTTCCAGCAGCTTGAATCGCTCGATGTGAAAGACAAGGAGGCCTGGGACATGATTGGCAAGGGACTGGGCGATCTCTACAGTGTTCCCATTTACATTGACGACCATTCTTCCATCAATGTGGTTGAGATCCACGCCCGTTGCCGCCAGCTTCAGCTGCAAAAGCAGAAGCTCGACCTGGTCATCGTCGACTATCTTCAGCTGATGGGAACCGCGACCAGCCGGTCACGGGCCGAAAACAGGCAACAGCAGATCGCCGAGATCTCACGGATGCTGAAGGTCATGGCCCGCGATCTCGAAGTCCCGGTTCTGGCGCTTTCCCAGCTTTCCCGCGAAGTTGACCGGGCCGGCCGCCGTCCGCGGCTTGCCGATCTGCGCGAATCAGGCGCCATCGAGCAGGATGCCGATGTCGTCATGTTCCTCCACGACCCAAACCGCCAGGAGGAAGAGGCGTCCTATCTGCAGGAAACGAGCGAAATCGACCTGATCATCGAAAAAAACAGGCAAGGCGAAAGAATGACCGTGACCCTGGACTGGAATCCGCGGATCCTGACCTTCACGGAAACCTTCTACCGCGGTACACCTGAACCGCCCCCACCTTCTGCCCCAGGGTTATGAAGATCCCGCCCCCTGCTTTTCGTGTTTTCGAAAAAATCTCAGCGACCTGTGGGCGTCAAGAGCTGATTCTTCCGCAAAGCCTGATTGTCGCCGGTGTTTCCGGCGGCGTTGATTCAATGTTGCTTCTTTCTTTTCTCCAGTATTATCAGCAAAAGACTGCTTTTGATCTCCTTGCCTGTCACCTGAATCATGGGATCCGAAAAGGCGAGGCCGATCTTGACGAAGCACTTGTTAAAGCTTACTGTGATCAATATTCGATTCCCTTTGTCCCGGTGCGCGAGGACGTCCCTGCTTTTGCAAAAGGAAGTGGACTGGGGCTGGAAGAGGCGGGTCGGATGGTTCGGCGCCAGGTCTTTGATCGGGTCGCTGCCGGGTATGAGGAGAAAAAAGCCTTTAGGGGCGGCAGCCGTATCGCGCTCGCCCATCACCTCGACGACCGCGCCGAGAGCATCCTCATGCATATGGGGCGTGGCGCGGGATTGCGGGGACTGATCGGGATCCGCTATCTGGACGGGCCGCTGATCCGGCCCTTGCTCGATATCCGGAGGGACGAGCTTGTCGAGGCTGCCAGGGCCTTGGGGCTGCCTTGGCGGGAAGATGCGTCCAACCTTTCGGATGCATTTTTGCGTAACAGGATCCGGCTGGAATTGATGCCCGCCTGGGAAAAGACATTGGGCTACGACCCCGCACCCCTGCTGGTCCGGCTGGGGGCTTTGGCGGAAAAGGACGATGACGCCTTGACCTCCCTGGCGGCAGATCACTTTCGGCAGCTGCGCCTGCCGGACGGCAGCCTGTCTTTGACGGGTCTGGCCGCTTTGCCGGAGGCTCTGGCTTCACGGGTCCTGCAGCAATACTGCGGGTGGTCGCAAAACCGGGAAAGCGGACCGCAGCCTTTGAGCCTTGCCCAGATTGAGGTGCTTACCGGGCTTGTGGCCTCCGTCACGTCCGGGGGAAAAAAGGAAGCGCGCCTGTCGCTTGCGGGAGGGATCACAGCGCTGATGCGTGACGGACGGCTGTGGCTGGAAGATAAAGCATAGGGAAAACAAGAAAGGGAATGACCCTGAAATAAGGAGGAAGAATGAATCAGGAAATGCTGCTAAAGTACGCTGACGTGCTGGTCAAGGTCGGAATCAATGTGAAGGAGGGCGACTTGATTCAGTTGAATGGCGATACGGAATCGCTCCCCCTCATCCGTGAAATTGTCAGGTCCTGCTGGAAGGCCGGCGCCAAAGATGTGATCATCGACATTGCCGACGATATGATCAGCCTGTCCAAGTATGAAGAGGCCAGGGACGCATATCTTGATTACTTCCCCGCCTTCCGTGCCGGTTACCAGGAGGAAATGCTGAAGGCCAAGTACCACCAGATTCAGGTCTTCGCACCGTCGCTGGATCTTCTTGCCCACATCGACCAGCAAAAGATACAGACAGCCCAGAAGGCCGCCCTGTCGGCCACGGAGTATCTTGAGAAGTACATGCACCCGGGCGACATCAAATGGACGCTTGGCGCCAGTCCCTCCATCCGCTGGGCCCGGGAACTCTTCCCCGGCCTCGATGACGAGCAGGCTCTCAGCCGGTTGTGGCAAGTGATCTTCAAGACCTGCCGGGTCGATCAGGAAGACCCGGTTGCGGCCTGGAAAGAGCACGACCGGTCCCTTAAAGCGCGTGAGAATTGGCTGGACAGTCAGGATTTTGTCTCTTTGCACTACGAAGGGCCGGGCACTGACCTGGTCTGTCATCTGGCGGATCAGCACAAGTGGATCGGCGGCTCATCGACAACACCGGACGGTGTCGATTACATGGCCAATATCCCAACCGAGGAACTGTTCACGACACCGCACTGCACAAGGGTGGACGGTATTGTTCGTTCGACCAAACCGCTTCTGGTTATGGGCAAGATGGTGGATGACTTCGGCTTTACCTTCAAGGAAGGCCGGGTCACCGATTACTACGCCGGTCAAAACGCCGAGGTTCTCGAAACCTTGCTTGACATGGACGAGGGCGCGCGCAGGCTGGGTGAGGCCGCCATCGTGCCGGACTCATCGCCTGTCTCCCAATCGGGCTTACTCTTCAAGACGACCCTGTTTGATGAAAACGCCTCCTGCCACTTCGCGCTCGGCCAGGCATACGCGGAGGCGGTCAGGGGCGGCCCGCAGATGACGGATGAAGAGCGCGGGGCCTTGGGTTCCAACAAGTCCATGATCCATGTTGACTTCATGGTCGGCGGACCCGAACTGGACATTACCGGCTACAAAAAGGACGGCAGGGTCCTGCCCGTTTTGCGTAGCGGCGAGTGGGCATTCTAGGCCGTGACCCGTGTCGCTTTTGCTACTGATTTCAGCAGAGGCTGTGTTAGAATGCTAATGGATTAAGTGGGGAGGTGTTGTCCTCCCCGCAAATTTTCCGGCACAGCCGGAAATCTGCCAATCTCTCGGGTTGACGAAATGGAGGGAGAAAAAGATGGCATTTGTTGAGAAAAAGGTTGATCACAGACTGGTAGGCCGCGAGGAGATTGATGCATTCGTGGCACGCCTGGGAAAACAGATTTCAGAGGACTACAAGGGGAAGGAACTCTACCTCATCTGTGTGCTCAAGGGTTCATTCATGTTTCTGGCTGACTTGATCCGCCATATTGATGTCCCCTGCGAGATCGATTTCATGTCGGTTTCCAGCTACGCCGGGGAGAAGAGCACCGGCATTGTCAAGATCAATAAGGATCTGGACAAGAACATCTCGGGCCGGCATGTCCTGATCATCGAGGACATCGTCGATACAGGCATTACATTGAACCATCTGATGAATCTTCTGTCGACCAGAAATCCAGCCAGCCTTCGCATCGTCACCGCCTTTGACAAGCCGTCGCGGCGGCAGATCGATATCGATGTCCATTACATCGGCATGGAAATTCCCAATGAATTCATCGTAGGCTATGGCCTCGACCTCGACGGTTATTACAGAAACCTGCCTGACGTCGAGGTACTGGCGGCGGATTAGGGCATAAGATAAGAGGCAGGAACTATTATTACAGGAAACGATTAAGACGCATGAACGCACCGGAACAACGAAAATTTGGCGGTTTTTCTTTTTATATCATTCTCATGATTGTGATCATGGCGGTCACATTTATGATGTCGCGCGGTGACAGCACCAAGGACGCGACTCTTTTTGACGTCGAACAGATGATCCGGAGTGGCGCAGTCGAGTCGGTTACCATCGACGGGGCGACACTCAATCTTAAGATGACAGAAAGCGCCGTTCAGGGGGGAAGCGCCGCCAATGTCAAAAAGGATATTCCCGCTGACTCCATCGGCAGTTACCTTGAGATCCTCCGCCTGGCCGAGGAAGAGGGGTATATCGATTCATTCGACTATAACCGGCCAACCGATTTCAGCAGCATATTGAACGGCATCATCATGCTACTCATGTTGGTGTCGCTTGGCGCCTTTGTCTTTATCTCCTATGCGAGAAGGGACGGTGACGGCAAAACCGCCCTTTCTTTTGGAAAAAGCCGGGCGACCCTGGCCGACCCCAGCCAGATCCGCGTAACTTTTGATGATGTGGCCGGTGCAGAAGAGGAGAAGGATGAACTCCAGGAAGTCGTCGACTTTTTACAGAATCCCAAAAAGTATGTCAGCCTGGGCGCCAAGATCCCCAAGGGTATCTTGCTGGTTGGTCCCCCCGGAACGGGTAAGACACTGCTGGCCCGGGCCGTCGCAGGCGAAGCCCAGGTGCCTTTTTTCTCTATCAGTGGATCCGACTTTGTCGAAATGTTCGTCGGTGTCGGCGCGTCACGGGTACGCAATCTCTTCCTCAACGCGAAAAAGAAGGCGCCCTGCATCGTCTTCATTGACGAGATCGACGCCGTGGGACGCCACCGTGGAGCCGGTCTGGGGGGCGGTCACGATGAACGGGAACAGACCCTGAACCAGCTTCTGGTCGAGATGGATGGCTTCGGGCCCAACGAGGGCGTCATTGTTCTGGCCGCGACCAACCGCCCCGACATCCTCGACAACGCACTGCTTCGACCCGGTCGTTTTGACCGGCGCATTGTGGTCATGCGACCTGACCTGAAAGGACGGGAGGCCATCCTGCACGTCCACGCCAAGGACAAGCCCCTGGCAGACGATGTCGATCTGGGCGAGATCGCCAAAATCACGCCCGGTTTTACGGGCGCCGATCTGGCCAACCTCCTGAATGAAGCAGCCCTCCTTGCAGCCAGGCGCAACGACGAGAAGGTGCATTACTCTGATATTACCGAAGCCGTTTTCAAGGTGACCATCGGGCCGGAAAAGAAGAGTCGCGTCATCAACGCCGAAGAGAAAAAATTGACTGCCTACCACGAATCGGGCCATTCCATCGTACTCCGGGAAGTGTCAACAACCGACCGGGTCGAACGGGTTTCCATTATTCCCGCCGGTGGCGCAGGCGGCTACACGGCGTTCAAGCCGAGTGAGGACATCTATTTCAAGACCAGGTCCCAGCTGATCGCCGAGATCAAGATGGCCTTGGGCGGACGGGCTGCCGAGGATCTGGTCTTTGGAGAGATCAGCACCGGGGCCGGCGCCGATCTGAAAGAAGTGAACCGGATCGCACGGGCAATGGTGACCAAGTACGGCATGAGCGGCAGGCTGGGCAATGTGGTGACGGGTGGTGATGAGGAAGAGGTTTTCATCGGCCGTGATTACGGCCATGTGAGAAATCACAGCGAGGCGCTTCAGGCCGCCATCGATGAGGAGATCGCTGGTATTCTGGACCAGGCCTACGCCGACGCCAGGCAGATTCTGGCCAGCAACCGCATACTGCTTGATGAACTGGCATCCCGGCTTCTTGACAAAGAAAAGATTGAATCAGAAGAGTTCGAAGCCATCTACCAGGAGTTCGCAACCGATCCCAAGCCGCTTCCCGGCGAGGGCGCTGTCGATGATGTGTCGATCGCGCCGGGTGATGCCGCCGTACCGGTCGCAGAAGCTGAGATCGAACCCAAAGAATCCAAATAAAAGAAAACCGGTTTCTGTCACTAACCGCCCGCACAAGCGGGCGGTCGTTATTGGATTGCTTTCATGTGGTCGGTCCGTCCTGTCAGACGGTCGCCGACATTGCGAAGATCCACCCCCATGATGAGGACGACATCCCCTGGCTCGACGATTTTTCGCAGGTGCTCCTCCAACGCCTCATTGGTTGGGAAGAATTCAGCGTGGCCGCCCAGCTGGTTGATGCGTTCACTGATGTCTTTTGAACTGATGGACCGGTCCGTCTCACGGTCGTCGTAGATTTCTGTCATCATGATGGGATCCACATCCAGCATGGAGTTGACGAATTCATCGAAGAACCCCCTGACCCGGCTGTGTGTCAAGGGCTGGAAGCAGATCCAGAGCCGTTTGGCAGGAAGCCGTCGTGCGGCCTCGATGGTCAGGCGGATAGCCGAGGGATGGTGAGCGTAGTCGATGATGACTTGTGCGCCCTTGAACTGGCCCACACGTGTGAAACGCCCTTCGGCTCCCCTGAAGGCGCGGAGCGCCTTTTGGATGGCCAGGGGCCCCGCTCCGGCCAGGTCGGCGATGACCACGGCTCCCATAGCGTTTTGGACATTGAATTCGCCGGGGATGGCAAGCGACAGATTGATGAGGTGACGGCCCTTCTTGTAGAGATCGAAGCGGGGCTCGCCCTGATCGTTGTAGTGGAGTTTGTCGTAACAGTAGTCCGGCTTTTTCCCGCAGGGTGTCCGGTCGGACTCCGAACCGAACCAAATAAGGGACAAATAGTCCAGGTGGCCGGGGCGCAGCTGGTCAATAAAGGAAAGCATTTTCCCGATATCCGCTTCATAGGCGGGCAGGATCAGCAGGGAGCCCCGGGGCTGGATGGCTACGTATTGGGCAAAGGCCCGGACCAGATCATCATGAGTCCGGTAGCTGTCGATGTGATCGTGGACGAGATTCAGAATGAGCGTTGCTGTTCCCTGGTAGTGAAAGAAACCGCGCTTGAATTCACAGGCCTCGGAAAGAAAAAGGCCTTTTTTTCTTGTTTGCGACAGGCGTACCGTCGTTTGAAAGTTGATCAGTTCAGCTCCCAGGTGGACCGTCGGGTCCATACCGGCTTCGATCAGCATGAGGGCGCACATGGCCGTGCAGGTCGATTTACCATTGGTCCCGCTGACGTTGACCACCTGTGGGAAGAGCCGGTTGATGGCGCCAAGGAAGACGGCGCGTTCGACGGAGGGAATCCCGCGCTCCGCCGCGCGCCGGCGCTCGGGATTGTCGTCGAAGACGGCCTTGGAGTAGACGACCAGATCCGGCGCCATGCGATCGATGTGGGAGCTGTCATGGTAATCATAAAGGGCCAGGCCGAGCTCCTTGAGATAGGCCGTCCGGGCATTGGGGTTGGGGTCGGAGCCGGCACACAAAGCGCCCTCATGGTGGGCCAGCTCAGCAAGGCCGCACATGCTGATGCCGCCGATCCCGACAAAAAAGATCCGTTTGCCCGGCGCGATGAGTGAGGCGATCGTCCCGTAGTCTGCTGGTTTGTATCCGGTAACCGACTCGATTTCCGCCGGGGAGGACTTGGCCACCGCCTTGTCATCGAAGGAAGGAATGGCGTCAGGAATTTTTCCCTTGCACAGGTGTTCAACTTGCTCTTTCATGGTCTTCAGTTTAGCACGATCATGGAGGCTCGTGCTAAAATGGCGGAGGTTCAGAGAGGTCGGTCATGAGCATCGTTCAAGCAGATAAGATTGCCAAAGCATTTTTGGGGCGGGAGATTTTGTCCGGTCTTTCTTTTACCATTGACCAGGCTGACAAGATCGGCCTGATCGGCCAGAACGGCACCGGCAAAACGACCCTGCTCAATCTCATCGCGGGCAGCCTTTCGCCTGATTCAGGAACCATCCACCGGTCCGGTCCGGTAGTTGTTTCCATGTTGAGCCAGCGGCCGCTTGCCTACGACCATCAGGGCCTGGCCATCCTGGATAATCCGCGTTTCGTCCGCATGGAAGAGCGGATGCGGGTCCTGCAAAAGGAGATGAACACGGCGGGTGGTCAGGCACTCGACGGGCTTGTTGCCGAATTCGGCCGGCTGCAGCAGGCGATGGAGGATGAGGGCGCCTACGACTACCGGGCGCGCCTGGCCAGGAATCTGGCAGGCCTGGGTCTGACCGAAAAGCAGATGAATCAGCCCTATCACACCCTTTCAGGCGGTGAGCAGATGAGGGTTTCACTGGGCCGCCTTCTTCTTGAGCCCGGCGACCTGCTCCTCCTTGACGAGCCCACCAATCATCTCGATTACGACGGTCTGGATTGGCTGCAGCAGTATTTGTTGTCGAGGCAGGCGGCTCTGATGGTCGTTTCACACGACCGCTGGTTTCTGGATCATGTCTGCAGCAGGATATTCGAGCTGGAAAACAGGCAACTTTACACTTACCGCGGCAATTATTCGCAGGCCATGGAACAAAAGCGCGAGCGCCAGGCCCTGCTCGGCCTTACCCTGGACCGGCTGGCTGGCGAGATCAAACGCCAGGAAGCTGTCACCCAGACCATGCTGTCCCACCGCAAGATGAAGTCCTATCACTCGCGGGAAAAAGTGGTCGAAAAGCTGAAAGACCAGATGAACCAGGTTCAAAGCCAGGTCAATCCGGACCGGCGCATGGCCTTTTCCTTCCTGCAGGCCGACACAAAAAAAGATCAGGACCGGTTGCTGGTCGGAGTCGAGGATCTTTCCATGGCTTTTGACCGGCCCCTTTTTCAAGAAGTGTCTTTCATCGTCCGCGCCACGGACCGTCTGGCCCTTGTCGGACCCAACGGCTGCGGCAAGACAACCCTGCTTCATATCCTGCTGGGCCGCACCGGGGCTGACTCAGGCCGGATTTGTCTCTGCGGGAATCCCGCCATCGCTTTCATGGGCCAAAGCGTCGACTTTGATGATGAGACACAGACGGTCTACCAGTATCTGGCGCATGCTTTTCCTTCAACGGAGACACAGATCCGTGGCCGGCTGGCCCGCTTCGGCTTCCGTGATGAGGCCATGGTCAAAGACCTGAGCGCCCTGTCAGGCGGTGAACGCCACCGCCTGCACCTGTGCTCCCTGCTGGAGCAAAAACCGGATCTGCTGGTCCTGGATGAACCGACCAACCATCTGGACATTGAGTCGAGGCAACTCCTGGAGCAGGCGCTGGTTGATTTTCACGGTGCGGTCATCGTGGTCAGCCACGACCGCTATTTTATCCGGACGGTGGCCGACTCGGTCCTGGGCTTCGTGGGCACGGATGTTCTGCCTTTTGATGATTACCAAGCCTGGTACCGACAGCACCGCCTGCGGGTTGCGGCTTTTCCTGTCCTGGAAAGAAGCGAAACGTCTGCCAGTCCGGCTGAATTGCGAAGGGTTCGGGCCGAACAGCGCCAGGCCTTGAGCCGGACCAGAAAAGACATCGAGAAACGGGAAGAGGCCTGCCGCCTTTTTGAATGGGCAGACGCCTCTGAGCACAAGGCAGAAGACTATGAGCGCTATGCCGTTCTTTTGGAGGAGCTGGATGACCTTTATCAGCGCTATTTTGACCTGGAGGAAGAGATGGCCTGACCGTTTGACATGCGGGCCCCACCTGTCGTATCATAGTCCGGCGACCGCTCCGGCGGGGTTTTTTAATGTTGCTTGAAAGCGGCAACCCTGGCTGGGCGAGACTTGAAAAAGGAGAGACCGCATATGAGCTACGCCATC
>JAAZGN010000256.1 GCA_012511185.1 Clostridiaceae bacterium | reverse complement strand
TGTCCACTTCACGCCCTTGGAATGCATGCACCGATGCACAGTCGATGGCCAGGCGGTCGAGATCTTGCTCCTTGCGAATTTCGTTGCGGATCAGGGTGACCTGCGGGGCATAGCCGGATATGACGCCGATGGTCGGCCAAGCGGCGCGCCTGCGCCCATTGCGTTCCAGCGCGAACTGCAGGCGCTTCAACAGCGCGACGATCGCCTGGGCCTCGCGGGCATTTTCGTAACTAGTGCCGCGGGCGCGTTCCTCATACGCCTGGTCGGCACCATCGTACGGATCGAGCCAGGTCACTTCGCGGTCGAGCCCGGCCACAGCGAGGTCCGCGATATCGCGATCGGCAGTGGAGGCGGCTTCGCTGAGGTTATCGTCATAGAAACACCGGCTGACCAGCCGGCCAATCTCGCCGCGCATGCGGTGTTGCTCGGTCAAGGCGGCTTTGCACCCGGCGCTGAGGTCTTTTGTCAGGCGTTCGAACAGTTGTTCATCGAGTTGCTGCTGGTTCAGTCCAAACCGATCCTGCAGCTCCTCGGACCGGAGGGCGTGGTCGAGCACGGCGGGCAGCTGGTGGTGGTCGCCTAGCAGGACGGCGCGGCGCGACTGCGCTAGCGGCACCAACAGTTCGGTGGTCGTGGCCTTGCCGGCTTCGTCGACGATGCACAGGTCGAATACCGTGCGTAACGCTGCCTCCTCGCGGCAGAACCCCACGCAGGTGCCGGCGACGACCGAGGACGAGGCGATGATCGCGGCCTTGAAATCCTCGGATTGTCCAAAGCGCATGCGCCACTCTTCAGACAACGCCATCAGTTGCCCCAATGCCTCGCGCTGGGGATCGCCGAGTAGTAACTGCGACCACTCGCGCAACTCCGCTTCGGAATGGGTCGCGAGCTGGGCACCGTCCTTTCCTAGTGCTACCAACTTCTGCCCGGCGGCCTCGACGGTGCTGCGCGCGAGGAGGTCATCGCCGCCGATCCGTTCCAACTCGTCTTCGAGTACACCCGCGCGGAGCAGCTTTTCGCTGCGCTCGCGAGTCGTCGCGGACGATTCGCCTGCGATCTGCGCTTCCAAGGCTTGCGCTTCTGCCTCAATCTCGGCCAGCGATGCCTTGATCCGCGCGAGTTGCTCGCGCGCGCCGATGAGGTCGAGCACGGCTAAGCCGAGCTCGACCTCATGGCGGTCGATGCCCATCTCGGCAGCACGCTCCTGCAAGAAGCGCTGCGAGGACACTGTGACCTGGTCGCGTAGGGCGAGGCTGCGCCGATCGAGGCAGCACGCTTCCACGCGCGGATCTGCTTCCTTGGATCCGCTGCCGATGCGGACACAGGAGATGTCGCGATCAGCACCAAGCAAACGTTCTAACGCGTTGTCGAGGGCGACGTGGGTTTGCGAGGCCAGTAGGATCCTTGCATCGGGGTTGCGCGCTAGTTCCTGTCGAATCAACTCGACGATCAATTTAGTCTTACCTGTGCCAGGCGGACCATGGGTTACGATCAGGTCAGCACCGGCGGCGAAGCGCGATACGACCATCTTCTTGGCATCGTCGAGGCCGGGATCGAAGAAGCGTGCGACCAGTTCGTACGAGGGCTCGCTGGGCCCCGTGTCTGCGCCAATGAGCAGGGCGCGCAGGCGCGCACCTGGGGTCTCGCTGGCCTTGAACTTGTCCAGGGCGCGGGCTTGCCGGTCCAGCGACACTCGGGTCTGGGCCCAATCGATATCGAGCGAGCC
>JAAZGN010000060.1 GCA_012511185.1 Clostridiaceae bacterium | reverse complement strand
CGGTCGAGGAGGCCATCTACCTGACCAAATTCGCCAGGAAGGTCACCATTGTCCACCGGCGCGACGAGCTGCGGGCCGTCAAATCCATCCGGGAACGGGCCTTTGCCAACGACAAGATCGATTTTATGTGGAACGCGGTCGTCACGGAACTCCACGGGCCAGACGGCGTCCTGTCCGCCATGACGGTCAAGGATACCAAAACAGGCGAGGAACGGCGGGTGGAGGCGGATGAAGAAGATGGCATGTTCGGTGTCTTCGTCTTCATCGGTTTTTTGCCCAACTCCGAACTGTTCGAGGGCCTGGTCGATATGGAGCACCACTACATCCTGACCGACGATGCCATGAAGACCAATCTGCCGGGCGTCTATGCCGCCGGCGATATCCGGAAAAAGCCACTTCGCCAGGTGGTCACGGCCTGTTCCGACGGCGCCGTGGCGGCCATGCAGGTGGAAAACGATCTGGCTTCCGGCCTGATCGGTTAAGCGGGAGGATTCAGTATGTTTGAGCTTGACAAAGACAACTTCGAGAATGAAGTTCTCAAAGCCTCGGGCCCCGTTCTGGTCGACTTCTACGGTAACGGCTGTGTGCCTTGTGAGGCACTGAAGCCGCATATCGTGAAACTGGAGGAAAAATACGGTGGCCGGATCCGCTTTGCCGGACTGAACACCTCCACTGCCCGAAGGCTGGCCATCTCACAACGCATCCTGGGCCTGCCCGTCATCGCCATCTACCAGGACGGCGAAAAGGTCAGGGAACTGGTGAAAGATGAGGCAACCCCCGAGGCAGTAGAAGACATGCTGAAGGATTACTGCGCCGACAACACTTAGATCACCCGAGGCAGCTGTCAGAGCTGCCCTTTGGGGAGGGGTGCCCGAAAACACCCTGATAAATAATTTTGATGAAAGGAGCTGGATTTTAGCATACTCAATGGCACAAAGGTCATCGTCATCGGTGACCGTGACGGAATTCCCGGCCCGGGCATCGCGCTTTGCGCGGAGTCGGCGGGCGCCGAGGTTATCTTCTCCTCAACGGAGTGCTTCGTCTGAACGGCCGCGGGTGCAATGGATCTGGAAAACCAGAAGCGTGTCAAGGAACTCACACAGGAATACGGCGCAGAGAATATTGTTGTTCTCCTGGGCGCCGCCGAAGGTGAAGCTTCCGGCATCGCGGCTGAGACGGTCACACTGGGTGATCCGACATTCGCAGGTCCATTGACAGGAGTCTCGTTGGGACTCAGCGTTTACCACGTTTGTGAAGAGGAAGTCAAGGCAAGCTACGATCCCGAAGTCTACGATGAACAGGTGTCCATGATGGAGATGGTTCTGGACGTCGGTGAGATCGCGGAAGAAATGAGCGCCATCCGCAAGCTTGTTGTAACACAATAAGCCAGGCGGTCAATCAGGATGTCCCGGGCCACACCTGTCACTCCTCCGGGGGTCGGGGCCGGGGCATCTTTTCCAAAAAACCACCTTTTGAAAGGCAGGTCAAATAAAAATGAACAGTGTCATGAAAGGCGCGGGCTACATTCTCGTCCACACCCCCGACATGGTGATCCATAATGGGACGACACAGATGACCGAGCGCATTGTCAATCCGGATTCAGGCTATCTGAAGGAGCTTCCAACCCGCCTTCGCTCCTACGACCGGGTGTGCGCCTACTACCCCAACCAAGTCTACATCGGCAACATGACCCCCCTGGAGCTCAAAGAGATCCCGGGTCCCTGGCATGACCAAACCAGTCCCATGGACGACCGCTTCGGCCCCTTCGGTGAAATCATGCCCCAGGATGAATTCTATCTTCTGGTCCAGGCAGTCGATGAGTTTGAGCTGGTCTTTTTGGACAGGGACTTTGTCAGTCAGACAAAGCCACGGCTCAAGGCCAACCCCATTATTTCAGATTATCTTTTCAACCGCGTCAAAGAGGGTGTCGATCATGCCAGGCTGAAAGAGCTGATCGATGACGAAGGCGCGGAGGGACTCTACATAAAGGACCGGATCGCCGGCGCTGTCCGGCGTGCCCATGACATCGACTCCAACCTGTCGGCCCATGTCATGCTCGAAAACCTGGTATCCAAGGCCTCCAGCACCCTGGCCCTCCTTCATGCCGTGAAAAATGCCGGGATCGATCCCAATGAAGTCGAGTACACCATTGATTGTTCCGAGGAAGCCTGCGG
>JAAZGN010000059.1 GCA_012511185.1 Clostridiaceae bacterium | reverse complement strand
ACCAACACTTTCTCCAGCTTTGACATCATTTTTCCCCTCTCACGCTGCCGAAGGGAAACCGTCCCAAGGGCGTGTAAACCAGCCTTCTCCTGACATATCGCGACCAAAACAAGACAACTTCAGTCGCCATGAAATCAAGGGGGCGATCAAATACGGTGATGAAAGCGGGCGTATTGAGAAAAGCGCCTTCTGCGTCACGGGCCAAAGTAAGATGCGGGGCATACGGGCGCTGATCCATCTTAAAACCAATGGCAGACAGTGCCTCCGTTTCCGCCTTGCGGTAGGCCTTGAGGGCTTCATCGGGACGAAGATGCCACACGATCAAATCCCCGCCCCGCCTGCGGCGAAAAAGCCCGCCTTCACCTGCCCGGACAAGAGGGGGAACGGACCGGTCCAGTGTCATCAGCAAATCCGCAATCTGATCTTCCCTCTTGGTTTCCCCCAGAAAATTAAGTGTCAAGTGCAATCTTTCGGGTGGAACAAAACGTCCTCTTACACCTTGTCTTTTCAATTCCACGCATGTTAATTCGATGGCGCCCAGCCAACTGCCCGGTAATTCGATGGCGGTAAAGAGCCTTTTCTCATTTGTCTTCATGCGCCTATTCTGACACAATAGGCCCAAAAGAAAAACGGGCCTTACCGAGAACTCTAAAGACCCGCCTTTCCGGAAGACGGCTCAATCAGCCCAAGAGGGATTGAAGCCAGCCGAGCAGGTTGAAGCGGGCAAAAACCGCTCCCATGACCAGAGAGACAACCGACATGATCTTGATGAGAATGTCGAGTGAAGGTCCGACTGTGTCTTTCAACGGATCACCCACCGTGTCGCCGACGATGGCATGCTTATGTTCCTCCGACTCACGGCTCAGTCCTTCGACTCCACCCACTTCAATAAACTTCTTGGCGTTGTCCCAGGCGCCTCCGGCATTGCCGGTAAAAAGCGCCAGCATGATGGCCGAAAGCGTCGAGCCGATCAGGAGCCCCGCAACAAAGAGGGGGCCGAAGATAAAGCCCGAGATGACCGGGAAGAGAACAGCGAAAAGTGCGGAGCCCCTCATTTCTTTCAGGGCGCCTTTAGAGGAAATGGCAATGCAGGTCTCATTATCGGGCAGGACTTCGCCCTCCAGCAATCCTTTGATCTCACGGAACTGCCGGCGGACCTCGACGACCATGACACGCGCTGTTTTTGTTACCGAGTCAATCAACATGCCTGAGAACATGAAGGGTAAGGCACCGCCTATGACAAGGCCAACCAGGGTCAGGGGCTGGATGGCATCCAGGATGATGCGCTCCGTCGGAGGTGTGAAGGTGAAAAGATAGGAGGAGATCATAGACAGGGCAGCCAGAGCGGCGGAACCGATTGCAAATCCCTTCCCGATGGCGGCTGTCGTATTGCCGACAGCATCCAGGGTATCGGTGATCTGCCTTACCTCATCGTCCAAAAAGCTCATCTCCGCAATTCCGCCGGCGTTGTCGGCAATGGGTCCGTAGGTATCGACCGACACGGTCGCCGTTACAAAGGACAGCATGCCCGTTGCAGCCATGGCGACACCATACATGCCCGCCAGCTGGTAGGCAGCCAGGATGGCCAGCCCCAGGGTCACACAGGGGTACATGGTGGACTTCATCCCAACGGCCAGACCTTCGGTCACCGTCAGTGCCACCCCCTCCCGGGTCGACTCAGCGATATTTCGGGTCGGCTTATAGGAGTAGCTGGTGTAGTATTCAGCGAAAACGCCGATGACGATCCCGCTGATCACGCCCATGCCGGCGGCCAGGAGTGGTGAGATCCAGCCGACCGCAAATTGTGCGTTTTTCAATTCCACAGGGTCCATGCCGGAAAACATGACCCAGGCCAGCGCAGCACCGAAAATAAGCGTGGCGCCCGCCGAGATCCATGTCGACATGTT
>JAAZGN010000008.1 GCA_012511185.1 Clostridiaceae bacterium | reverse complement strand
TACCCTGGGCTTTCCGATGCTAAAGTCAAAGACTTGTTCGGGGCCCTTATCCCTGGATATTTTTTTTCCGTATTCGAAGAGTTCACGTATGGCTGACTTTTGCCTGCCGTAACTGAGTGTAAGATCGGAGCAATACCCCGGGGTATCCTGTGTGTCCATGGTGGCTCCTTTCACTTAAGAGGTTTGGCGGGCAAGCTTGCGGCCTGTTTCGAAGGCATGCCGGTTGATCTCCAGGAATCGGGCTGGTACATGTCTTTCCAAGGCGCTGTCCCAATCGAACTCATCCATACCAAAGGCTTCAGCCATAGCGCCGAGCAGGATGACATTCATGACCCGGGCATTGCCCAGCTTGACGGCCTGGTCGCCGGCGTCGAAAGCGGTGGTGCGAAAGGCGCCCTCCAGTTCCCTGATGCAGTAATCGGGGTATTGCGCCACACCGGAGGCGACGGGAAGCGGCGGGATCCGATAATCGTTGACGACGATGACCCCGTCCGGTTTCAGCCAGTCACTCCACCGAACCGCCTCCATCTCTTCGAAGGCAACCAGGACATCGGCGGCACCCTTGCCGATCAGGGGGGAGTCGACTCTTTCGCCGTAACGGACGGTGGTCGAAACACTGCCGCCCCGCTGTGCCATGCCGTGAATCTCGCTCATCTTGACGTCGTAGCCGGCGTCGATCAGGGCCTGGGTCAGGATGCGGCTGACCAGGATGGTACCCTGTCCGCCGACTCCGGCCAAAAGAATTGTCTTAACTTCATTTTTGCTCATATCTCTCACTCTTTTTGATGGCGTCAAAGGGGCAGACCTGCAGGCAAACGGTACAGCCAACGCACTGGTTGGGGTCGATCATGGGCTTGCCGTCGACGAAGAAGATGGCGGGGCAGCCGACACGCAGGCACATGCGGCAGCTGGTGCAAAGGTCGCGATCGACGTGGCAGAGGGCAGGTTCCAATGGCATGCGCTTGATCAAGACACACTGCCTTCGCACCACCATGGCACAGGGCTCCCGGCTGGCAGCCGCTTCTTCGACAGCCGCCTTCATGGCGTCCAGGTCCTGGGGATCGACAGTGATGACTCTTTGGTAGCCGATGGCCTTGAAGATGGCCTCGATGGAGATAGCTGCGGCTATCTCACCTTCAAGGTTATAGCCGGTGCCGGGGTTTTCCTGCTGGCCTGTCATGGCCGTTGTACTGTTGTCCAGGACGACGGGGATGACCTTTCCCTTGTTGTATAGGATTTCGATGGCGCCTGTAATACCGCTGTGGAAAAATGTGGAATCACCAACGACGCCGAAAATGGTCCAGTCGGCTCCAGTCTTTTCAAAGGCTTTGGCCATTCCCATGGCGACGGTGAAGCCGGCGCCCATGCAGATGGTTGTATCCATAGCCGACAGGGGCGGTGAACCGCCCAGAGCATAACAGCCGATGTCGCCAGCCACAATAGTCTTTTTGCGCCGGGACAGGGTGTAGAAAAAGCCGCGGTGCGGGCAGCCGGGACAAAGGACGGGGGGCCGGGGAACCGCTTCGGCCCTGACTTCCTTTAATTCCTGCACCTGTCCGGTCAAGGCTTCTTTCAGGATGGTGGGGTTGAGCTCGTACATGCGGGGGACGACTTCCTTGCCGACGCAAGCAATACCGGCCGCCCTGATCTGCTCTTCCATGAAGCCGTCCAGTTCTTCCACCACGTAAAGCTTTTCCACTTTTTCCGCGAAATCGCGGATCATTCTGATGGGAAGAGGATGGGTGAAGCCAAGAGTTAAAAAGGAGCTGTCCGGGGGGAAGACTTCCCGGGCGATGAGAGAAGCGCCTCCTGCAGTCACGACACCGACTTTATCACCCTTAAGATCCATCTTGTTGAACCTGCAGGTCTCAGCATAGGCGGCCAGATCCAGAAGCTTTTGCTCCAGGTCTTTTCGGTGAACAATAGCATTGGCAGGTGTGGCAATGTGCTTTTTCGCGTTTCGCTTATAAGGGCGGGGTTCGACCGTGACCGGCTTTCCTTCTTCAACCAGGCTGCGCGCGTGGCAGACGCGGGTTGTCATGCGGAAGAGGACGGGGATATCGAATTTCTCTGAAATCTCGAAGGCTTCCTTGATCATGTCGAGCGATTCCTGGCTGTCGGCTGGCTCGAACATGGGAACTTTGGCCGCCCTCGCGTAGTGACGGTTGTCCTGCTCATTTTGTGACGAGTGCATGCCGGGATCATCCGCCGAGATGATGACAAAGCCCCCTTCAACCCCGTTGTAGGCAGCAGTAAAGAGGGGATCAGCAGCCACATTCAAACCGACGTGTTTCATGGCCGC
>JAAZGN010000058.1 GCA_012511185.1 Clostridiaceae bacterium | reverse complement strand
TTCTACAATACTCCGGCCCGCTACAAATTTCTTCGATCTGATGCCTCGGAGGCCGGTGCCGTTGCCGGGATAACGGGCAAGATTGCCTTGACCCGGCCGGATGTCTCTTTTCGGCTGGAGCGCGGTGATGACGGTAGGGAGCTGCTTTATACGCCGGGGGACAACCAGCTTCTCAGCGCTATCTATGCTGTGTTCGGCAATGAGGCGGCCCAGGAAATGCGGCCTCTTTCCAGCCAGGAACCCCCGGTCAGAATCACAGGTTTTATGACGGGTCCCTCCGTAGCGCGTCATAACAGGTCAAGGCAGGTCTTCATCGTGAACGGCCGTGTGATTCAGTCACCCATCCTGCGAAGCGCGGTCGACGAGGCATGCAAGACCTGGTTTATGAAAGGACGGTATCCGCAGCTGGTCCTGTGCCTTTTCATCCCCGGCAATCTTGTCGATGTCAATGTTCACCCACAAAAAACAGAGCTGCGTTTCTGGGATGACCGCTCCGTTTTCCGTGCGGTTTATCATGGGGTGCGCGCGGCATTGGAAGAAGAAGCACATATTGTCCAACCCGCACGGGCAGAAAAGCAGGTCCTGGCAGACGGACAGGAAACCCTGCCTTTTACCCATCAGCTGGATCTCGGAAATCTTGTCTCTTACCGGAAAACAGGACCTGCCTATCAGGAAGAAGAGCGTGTTCAAGTACGTGGGGAGGCCGGCTTGCTGGTCCGTGACGACACGTCCCTTTCGGAAAAGAGGGGAGATCCTGCTGTGAAAAAAGAGATGGCCTCCTTGCTGGAAGCGCGGCTGATCGGCACCTTCCTTAACACCTACATCCTGATTGATGACGGCCAATCGCTCATTTTGATCGATCAGCACGCTGCACATGAAAGGATCCTCTATGAAGAACTCCTGGCCCAGCGAAATGAAGAGGGTGGTCTGCGCGCCGCAGGTCAAATCCTGATGAACCCCCTGCGGTTGGAGCTTGCCCCGGAGGAGCTGGCTCTGTTGGAAGATGAGGCGGGAAATTTTAAGGCGCTTGGATTTGACTTCCAGGCCTTTGGCGGCAATACCGTGGCCTTAAGAGCAGACCCATCGGGAAAGACCCGTAGCCGGACTTCCGTGGATCCGGCCGCTGCCTTTCGTGCCGCTCTTGATGCGCTGACCGCCGCCCGCCGGACCGGTCAGGAGCCGGATGATTCGGAAACCCTGCACCAGATTGCATGCAAGGCTGCTGTCAAAGCCAATGACCGCATGAGCGAAGAAGAAATCCGGATATTGATCAAGGGTCTGGTGACCCTTTCCAACCCCTTCCATTGCCCGCACGGGCGCCCCGTCGCCCTTCGTTTCAGCCGCAAGGATATTGAAAAACTTTTCGGGAGAATTGTCTAGATGCCTGAAAAGTTTTCGCAAGCCTGCCTTTACCGCTCTGACAAGCCGTACGAACTTTTTGACAGGCTCTTGTCGCGAATCCTGGAAGATGAGTCAGCCATTCCTGTGATCACGGGGCCGACAGCGGCCGGGAAATCCAGGATGGCCATGAGGCTTGCCCTTGAAACGGGCGGAGAGATCGTGTCGGTTGATGCCATGCAGGTCTACCGCGGTTTTGATATCGGGACGGCCAAACCTACACCACAAGACCGCTTGGCTGTTCCGCATCATATGCTGGATATTCTGGATCCCTGTGAAGGGATCAGTGTGGCCACTTACGCCGAACAGGCAAGCGGGCTGCTGGGTTCTCTCTTAAAAGAGCAAAAAAAGCCCATTCTATGCGGAGGCAGCGTCCAGTACCTTTCAGCCCTGCTTGACGGATTGAAATTTATTGGCATAAAACCAGACCCCGACTTACGCGTCAGGATGGCCCGGCAAGTTGATAATCGTGGCCTGGAGGCCTCCTGGCATTTGATCCAACAGATGGATCCAAGATCGGCGGAGGCGATCGCGCCCGCTGACAGGCGGCGGATCATCCGGTTTTTTGAACTTCATCAACAGACCGGTATGACCAAGACCGCCCTCAATGAAGCGTCCAGGGCCGGTGGCCCGCGCTTTCGTTTTCTGCCTTTCTGGCTCGACCTGGCTCCCAGGCAAATGCTTTACGATCGGATCGACCGGCGTGTCCATGCCATGCTCGAAGCGGGCTTGCTGGACGAGGTAAAGGGTTTGATGGACCTGTATCCTGACTTTGAGGACTGTCCGGCCTTTCGTGGGATCGGTTACCGGGAGGCGGTTTCATTTTTGAAAGGGGAGATCAGCGCCAGCGACTGTCGTGAGATGACAGCACGTTCGACGCGCCGCTATGCCAAGCGGCAACAGACCTGGCTTCGCAAACGCAAAGATCTGAATATTTTGTTACTGAACCATGATAAAGACAGGCAAGAGGCAGGAATTTCGCCGTAAACGAAAATCCTGGCCTCCCGGCACCTTATTCTGTAATGGCATTCAGCCCATTGGACTAGAAAAGGAGTCGGCCATGGAGCAATACAAGCAAAAGGATGTAAAAGAAGTCAGTAAGCCTTCAGTTTCTCAGACAATCCGGATTCAGGAAACATTTCTCAATCATTGCAGACGGGAAAAAATCAATGTCGTCATCCAGTTATTCGACCAGACCATCATCGAGGGATTGATCATCGGCTTTGACCGCGATTCGATTGTCGTCGCGTCGCGGGGGACCCAGCAGTTGCTCTACAAAACTTCCGTCGTCTGTATCAAGCCCTTTGAAGAGCTGCACCTGATCTTTAACGAGGCCAGACGGGCGCCGCGAACGGGTGTGAAATACCCACGGGTTGTCTCCTACCCACCGGCCAGGCAGCACTGATTAAACGTCCATCCGCAGCAGTCCCCGGACCACGCCGAGGATCATGGTGCCCTCCCGGTCGAGCGGGATATCTTCGTACCGCTCATTTTCCGGGTGGAGGTAATACGGGCCTCCCGGATGGCGCCTCAGCGTTTTGACGGTTGCTTCATCGTCGAGAAGCGCGACAACAATCTCGCCCTCGTTGGCCATGCTCTGCTTCTCGATAATAACAATATCGCCGTCAAGGATGGCAGCTCCCGTCATGCTGTCGCCTTCGATTCTCAAGGCAAAGACCGATTCAGCTCCCGGACGAAGCGGGAAGGGGAGAGGAAGCATCCGCTCGACGTTTTCAGTTGCAAGGATCGGTCTGCCGGCAGTCACCGTCCCGACAAGCGGAATCTGCTGCCCCAACTCGGCTTCCAGTGCGGGGACACGGATGGAACGCCGTTTCCCGGAATCCATCTCGATACGGCCGTCCGCGGTCAGCCGCTTCAGATGGCTGTAAACCGTCGAGGTGGATCGCAAACCGACTCCTTGTCCGATGTCACGCACGGAGGGGGCATAGGAATGCTTCTGAATATATTTACAAATGTATTCGTAGACTGCGTCCAGTGTCTGATCGACATTGGCCCTGGTAAACGGATATGTAGCTTTCATAATCACCTCCCCGATTGCCGCGGGTTTTGCGCGAACAATCTTTCTGTATAGACATAGTAACAAAACAATTGTTCAGTATCAAGCCTGATGAAAAAGCTGGATTCTGTACAGCATATGCTAAAATAGACAGGATCAGGAGCGAAATGATGCAGGAACAAGCTTCCAACAATTTAGGGCCGGGCATGACACCATCAGGCCAACGACCCAAACCAAAGGGCCAGATGAACCGCAAGGATAATTTTCTGACCAGGTACTACGAGCCTGTCCGCGGAAGCATCAAGGAGGATGCGCGAACCGGTCACAGGATCTACAGGCTCAAAGGCTACACAACGGTTGACAAGATCAACCGCAAGTTCCAGCAGGAACGCAACCAGCGTACACTCCGAAATATTCTGACCTTCCTCATGATCATTATTTTTCTCGTCATTCTAATTGCCATTTATAACCCATTTACCAATATCGATGAATGGAAAAAAATCAGCGG
Source organism: Clostridiaceae bacterium (assembly GCA_012511185.1). Lineage (GTDB taxonomy): Bacteria > Bacillota > Clostridia > Saccharofermentanales > DTU023 > UBA4923. The sequence goes on along the minus strand of JAAZGN010000058.1, from coordinate 3,502 downwards.
CGAAGACAGCTTGTACAAAAAGCAACGCCAGACGGGCACGACAGAGAGAACGACGCAATTTCCGTAAAACAAGGGGACTGGTCGCGATTTTGATGGCACTAGGATGCTTTTAAAAAGGGTGAAATCATGAAGCCTTTGATTCCTGTGCTTTTAAAAAGCATTTTTTGCGGGTAATCCCGGTTTTGGAATCGTTGAGCCGGAAAACGATACCGTACTTCGTAAAATTTATATTTTACGAAGTACGATAGCAGGGGTCAAAGCTAACCCATCACCCTTCCCTCCAAAATTTTCAAAAGATCTTCCCGCTCTTCCTGCGGTCTTTCTGCAGCCAGAAGATTCAAGGTAATGCGCGCCCCTTTGTCCATATTGTGTGAGCCGGCCAGAACCAGAAATTCATTTTCAGAAACAAGTGGCAAAATCCTGCGGATGGCATCATGCAGATTCGGTTCGTACAAAATTTCATAGCCGGCTTGTGTCAGATCATCCAAGACTGCATTTTTTTCCTGGCTTGAAACAAGATCCCTCTTTCTTGCTGTGTCCTTACTGCTTGTCACGATGAAGGTCTGCCAGTTGATCCTGTCCCGGTACCGGGCGAACTGTCCGGCAACTTCCCGGTTGACCTGGATTCCCCGGTTGCCCCTGACCGCGTAGACAATCCGGACCGCTTTGCCCTCTGTCATGACTGCAAGCGCTTCCAGCATCTTGCGCGTGTTGTCTTCATCACTGATGTGGTCGTCGATGATGGTGAAGTCGTTTTGATAAATGATCTGCAGGCGTCGCTCGACGCCCATGAAGGTTGTAAGAGCCCGGATGGCGTCAGAAACATCCACGCCGTAACAGCCGGCAAGTATGACGGCGGTCATGGCATTGTAAACGGAATGGCGGCCAGGGACGATCAGGCGGACCGGCCAGCGGCCGGGCGTGATGGATCCCTTCTTGCATTTCAAGGGGGAACGGATCACAAGGTCAAAGTGAGGGATTCCCCCGGGCAGGGTCAGGTTTTCCGCTGATACCCGGGCGTCGGGATTGCCAATCCCCATGGAGATCACCTGACCCTTGCTTTCATGGTGGAGTCTGTAGACCTCCGGTTCATCCCGGTTCAGTATTACGGGGATCCCCGGGGCGACATCGCGCACCAGCCTGGCCTTGGCCTCATAGTAGGCTTCAAAAGATCCGTGGTCCGGCATGTGGTCCGGAGTAATATTCAAAAAGGCGACCGCGTCATACTCGATCCCGTAAACACGGTACTGCGCTTCTGCGATGGACGAGACTTCCATGGACACGACCTGGACACCTGCCTCAACTTGTGCTCTCAGCATGGCATGGAGATCGGAGCTTTCCGGAGTGGTCAAGGATGAGGGGATTTTCTCCTTTCCATAACTGTAGGCAACCGACCCGATCTGCGATGTCATGACACCCTGACTTGCAAGGATATGTTGTACCATCGAGGTGGTAGTCGTCTTGCCATTGGTGGCCGTCACTCCGATCATAAAGAGTTCCCTGTCCGGATAGCTGTAAAAGACGCGCGACAGTTCAGCCAGGGCCTGCCTGGCGACCGGAACCTTTATTTCCGGGATCTTTTCCAGGCCTGCGGTCCGTTCGGTTATGATGGCTGCAGCGCCTTTCGCGATGGCTTCATCAATGAAAAGGTGGCCGTCGGTCAGGGCGCCGGGGATGGCAACGAAAACGAAGCCCTGCTCAAGCTGGCGCGAGTCACAGGTTACGCCCTGGATCAGGGGGTCATTGGGCATGGAGAGAATCTCCCGGTCAGACAAAGCAGTCAGTAGATTGGATAAACGCATGGTTTGGTCTCCGTAACAGCAGCCAAATGGCCAATTTCCTCGGGAATGCGCACGCACTGAGCGGAAATCACCGGTTTTTTTTCCCGGTACGATCCTGTTTTCAAGGCAGGTACCTTGGATTTTCAATGGTTCATTTTCACTTTTTTCTTCTTCGCCGTCAATAAAAGGAATCATGTTGTCCTGCATTTCAGGCCAGTCGGGTAGGCGCCTGCTTGTGCTGGAAACTGCCTGGCGGGTCGTGACCGCAATTTCTCAATCCAAAACTCCATAAGCGGTGTCAAGGCAGGAACGTAGTTTGAAGTGAGCAATTGAGTATGGTGCCGATAAAACCGCCTTTTGTATTCAACCTCTTTCGCCGTGCTGAAATCCAGTTAGTATGACTAATACCTTTCCTCTGAGTTGAAACCCAGTTAGTATGACTAATACCCGTTCTCTGAGCTGAAATCCAGTTAGTATGACTAAATATTAGTTTAGGTACTATTATCAGAATATTTGGTAGACATCTCGTCGCAACCTTATTTAAAATCACGGGTATCCCCTCCCCTGCGATCTTTTCTTCCAGCCGGATCAGCTTGTCTCTTTCCACGTCGATGCTGCTGAAGACAAGATCGGGCGCCTCCTGCTGCATCGACATAATTTTTTTCCCCCGTGGACGTGCCGAAGCCATCAGGGCCTTGACCTGGAACCCGGGATGGTCCTTTAGCAAAACCGTAAAAAGCTGGCCGTTAAGTCCCATCGCTCCCAGAATGCCGACACGTACTGTTTCATTCGGATGACCTCCTCTCCCTGTTCCCCGTTCTACGTACAGCGCAAGTATATCAATTATACAAGCGCGTGATAAGATAAAGACAATGAGCATTAGCAAGGATCAAAGCATCGATACCTTCCCGCGTTTGGAGGAATTTCTGGGCTACATCCAGGCAATCCTGGAGCGCTCGGAAGGCACGGTCCGCCAATACCGCTATGACCTGGTCCTCTTCTTCCGTTTCCTGATAGCCGACAACCGAAACCTGCAGCCGGAAGATGAGGGCTGGAACGCCATCGATATTTCCATCGTAGATGATTCTCTTTTAAGGTCGCTTCAATTGTCCGATTTATACGCCTACATTACCTGGCTGGCGGCCACCAGGAAGACAGCGCCGTCAACCCGGGCACGGCGAACATCGTCCTTGCGTACCTTTTTTGACTATCTGACCTCCAAAGCCCACGTCCTTTCAGAGAATATTGCGGCCAACCTGGAGTCGCCCAAGCAGGCAAAAAGATTGCCCCGCCATCTTTCACTGGAGGAAAGCCGCGAGCTGCTGAACGCCGCGGCCAAAGATGAATCGCGCTTTTCGACCCGTGATTACTGTATCCTGACTCTCTTTTTGAACTGCGGCCTGCGCTTGTCCGAGTTGTGTGGCATTGATTTGTCTTCCTGGCGCGGCGATACACTGACGGTCATCGGCAAAGGCAACAAGGAACGCACCATCTATCTGAACAGCGCCTGTATCAAGTCTATGAAAGATTACCTGCCCGACCGTATCACACCGGTCAGTCATGACAGGGACGCCCTTTTCATTTCCAGGATCGGCAAGCGCGCAACGCCACGGGCAGTCCAGAATATCATCAAAAAATACATACTGTCTGCCGGCCTGGATCCCGAACGCTATTCAACCCATAAGTTGCGGCATACAGCCGCCACACTCATGTATCAGTAC
>JAAZGN010000057.1 GCA_012511185.1 Clostridiaceae bacterium | reverse complement strand
TTGTATTAAATGTACTTCAACGCCCTCTTCCCTGCACAAATCAACCAGCTTGTTGGTGTTCGAACTCGTTTCACTACCGAGTACGAAAACGACATTGGAAGAAGCCGCAAGCGCCATTGCGTCCGACTGTCTGCGGACAGTCGTACTACATATTGTATCAAAAATCCATAATTTGGCAATTTTCTCTTTCAGAACTTGGCTAATCTGTTTCCATCGCTCGTTTGAAAATGTCGTCTGGGAAACCAGAATCCATTCTTTTTCTTCGAAGTCATGCGCCTGTGCCTGTTCCAGAGTCTCGATCAAAACAGGATTGCCTCCTGTCACGTAGCCGGTCACACCGATCACCTCCGGGTGATCTCCCGCACCTGTGATGATGATGCCCTTGCCCTCTTCGGATGCCTCGGCCACAATGGTTTGTATCTTTTTGACAAAGGGGCAGGTTCCGTCCAGGACCGTGCAAGCTTTGTCCTGCAATGCCTGCTCCAGATCAGGGGAAACACCGTGCGCCCTGATCAGCACCCTGGCACCGTCGGGGATCTCTTCAATGCTTTCGGCCACACAGGCTCCCCGCCCCTTGAGGTCCTCGATCACCTGTTCATTGTGGACAAGGGCTCCGTAAAGCCACAAGGAAGCATTCTCTCCTGCCAGTGCCTGGCAGGCCAGATCGACCGCCCGCCGCACACCCGGACAAAAGCCGGCGGATTTTGCGACTTCAATCTCCATGCCTTCTCTTTTTTCTGCCCACCGGGCGGGTGTCCCGGACGGGCAGCACCGTAATCAGCTCCTCAAAAAGAACCCTGTTCTTTTCAGCTTCCGGGTAGTCATAAGGGAGGCCGGCTGTTACATAGATCCGGCGCATGATCTCCCGGGCAAGACCCTCCTGTTGCTCCTTGGTCAATGCTTCCCCCTCCTTCAGCCCGTAGCGTACTGGTTGACCGAAGTGATAGCAGGGACGCCCGAACAGGCGGTAGCGAGGTTCGATGGCGACAGGCAGCACGGGAACTCCACGCTTTATGGAGTAGATGAGAATAGCACTGTGGAGTTCGGCTGTACCGGCATTCCGGGGGCGGACGCGTGTCCCCTCGGGGAAGATCCCCACAATCCTTCCCGCCTTAATCTGCGACAAGATCAGTTTACTGGCCCGGATATCGGCGATGGACCGGTCGAGGGGAATGGTCCAGAAGGCTTTCAGAATCCTTCCGATCAGCTTCATGCGGTAGAGCTCCTGCTTGGCGACGATGCTGAGGCGGTTCGACCGGTAAAGGAAAGTGATAAAAATGGGATCCAGGATATGGTGATGGTTGGCGATCAGGATGCAGCCTTCATCCGCAGGTTCGACCCGGTCGCCCGCCCAGCGCGGCAGGAAGACAGGCCAGAGAAAGAGGGTGGCGAGAAGACGGGACGCGACCCGGATCCAGGCAGAAAACCAGTCCTTGCCCGGCAGATCGGCTTTCATCTTGACTTGCGGATTCATTCGGCTTGGACCCCCGGCGTTGTCCTCCACATGGGTTGTTCGCGCTCTTTTTGCCGGATAACATCGATCATGGCATCGACAACTTCGGCAGCGCTCATCCTGCTGGAGTCAATCAGGATGGCGTCCTCGGCACGCTTGGTCGGCGCCAGTTCCCGCTCCGCGTCCTGGCGGTCGCGTTCTTCCATCTCGCTTAAGACTTCTTCCATGCTTGTTTCAATGCCCGCTTTTTCCAGGTCTTTGAGGCGGCGCTGCGCACGCGCTTCTGCCGATGCCGTTACAAAGAACTTGACCGGCGCGTCCGGGAATACATAGGTTCCAATATCGCGCCCCTCCAGGATGAGTGCCTGGCGTTTGCCAAGCTCGCGCTGGATACGGACGCAGTAGTCGCGGCAAACGGGCAAGGTGCTGATGTCGGACGCTGCTTTCGATGCCTCGGGTGTCCGGATATAGGGTGACATGTCCTCCCCGTCAACCAAGGTCTTTTGGACGCGGTCGGACAGGTCGATCTCCATGGTCGTCGATGCCAGCATGACCCGGACCGCCTCCGCGTCGGATGGCTCGATTCCAGAACGCAGCGCTTTGTAACCGAGTGCCCGGTACATGGCACCGGTATCCAGGGTCAGGATGCCCAAATGTTCGGATAAAAAGCGGGCTACCGTGCTTTTTCCCGAACCCGATGGTCCGTCGATGGCAATGACAAGCGGCCGGGGAGCCACCCTGCGCGCGGTATCCCCCGGTGCGCTTTCCGTGATCCGGATCACCGTGTCATACATGAGCAGGTCGACGGGAGGCAGTTCCTTGGTCGACTTCAATCCGAAGTCGAGTAAAAACTGTTCTGTCACATCGAGGAGGACCGGTCTGCCCGGGGCATCCAGTACGCCCACCTCGCGGACCAGGCCCCGCTCGATCAGGCGCGCGACCACGGAGTCACTGTCGACCCCCCGCACGGTTTCGATCTCGGCGCGGGTTGCCGGTGCGTTGTAGGCGATGACTGCCAGGGTTTCGTAGGCGGCATCGGTCAGTTTCTGGTCGCGCGTTTTCCCGTAGAAGGCCTCAATCAGCTCTTTGTGCTCAGGCGCTGTGGCCAGGGCTGCAGCCCCTTCCAACTCACGCAAAACAAGACCTGACAGCTGGTCGCGCTGGTAGCGGCGCTTCAGCTGTTCCAGAAGCCCCTCTACCTCCTCTTCCGTTTTTTCAAGCAGGCGCGCCAATTCTTCAATTGCCAGCGGATCCCCGGCGACAAAGAGCAGCGCTTCCAACCTGGCCATGTCCTGGGCCTGGCTCATTGTATTCACCTTGCCTTTCGCTCAATCATAATGGGCGAAAAAAGTGATTGCTGTGTCACCCTGGCCTTGCTTTGGAAAACCAGTTCCAGCAGAGCCAAAAAGCCGGTAATCCTCTCAAGGGCGGGAAGTTCCGGCGGGAAGAGTTCATAGAAAAAGACGCGCGACCGGCCCGCAATGTGGCGGGCAATGTAAAGCATCCGTTCCGCCAGTGTAATACGCTCGCGTTCCAGGATCTGGCCAACGTGCTCCGTACTGTCATCAAAGCGGCTGGTATTCCTTTGTGTCAAGCCTTCCACGGCCCGGTCAAATTGCTGGTGCTCCAGGACAGACGTCTGGCGTTCGCGCGTAATACCCAGTCGCTCGGGAGGTGCCGGCGCTTTCCCGTAGACGCCCCCATGGTCACCATGGCGGGCCCGAAGCGAGGAGGCCAGCAGCCTGCACCGCCTGTACAGCATGAGGCGCAGGATGAGCAGGTCGCCCGGGTCGGATGCTTCCCCTTCATCCCCCTGGCGCCGCTCCGGCAAGAGCAGGGTCGATTTCAAGTGGATCAAAGTCGCCGCCATCAGCAAAAAGGAGCTTGCAAGTTCCATGTCAAAAACAGGACCCTGGTGGATGACGGCCAGATACTGGTCAGCGATTGAGGCAATGGATACGCGGTCGACCGGTATGCGGTTTCGCTCGACAAGCTGATTTAAAAGGTCGAGCGGCCCATCGTACTCGAGAATATCGACCTTCAGTGTATCGTGGTCACCGGCCATGGGTTCTTTCTTACTCCCCGTTTTCTTCGGCGCCTGTAAAACCAATTTTCATGGCGTCACGGGCCTCGGCCAGGACAGGGCGGGCGACCGCCCGGGCTCTTTTGGAGCCGCCGTCCAGGATCTCAAGCAGATGGGACCGGTCAGCCAAAAGGCGGGTGCGCTCTTCATGAATGGGCGTGTGGACCCGGGCCACTCTTTCGGCGCAAATCTTTTTGCAGTTGACGCAGCCGATCTGGCCGGCCCGGCAGAGCCTGCCGATCTCTTCCCACTCATCCGCGTTGAATTCCTTATGCATGGCATAGACCGAACAAATTTCCGGATGACCCGGATCGGTTTTATGGATGCGGGCCGGATCGGTCACCATGGACATGACTTTTTTGCGTACCAGCTCCGGCGGATCAGCAAAGGCGATGACATTATCATAGCTTTTGGACATCTTGCGCCCATCCGTCCCTGGCAGAACACGACTCTTGGTCAAGAGTTCCCCCGGCTCGGGGAAAAGCTGGCCGTACAGGTGGTTGAAGCGCCTTGCGATCTCACGGGACAACTCCAGGTGAGGCAGCTGGTCTTCGCCAACCGGCACATAATCCGCCTTGTAGATGAGAACATCGGCCGCCATCAGGCAGGGATAGCCCAGAAAGCCCAAAGTCCTGATCTCCAGGTTGGACAGCTCCTTGACAAGTTCTTTATAGGAGGGGTTGCGCTCCAGCCATGAAACAGGCGTCAGCATGGACAAAAGAAGCGATAATTCGGCATGTTCCGGGACCGAGGACTGTAAAAACAAGGTGGTCTTCTCCGGGTCGCTCCCGCAGGCGATGTAATCAGCGGCTACGCCCAGGGTCAAATCCCGAAGCTCCGATGTATCCTGATAGTGGGTTGTCAAGGCATGGTAATCGGCTATGAAGTAATAACAGCGATAATTCTCCTGCAAGGCTACCCAATTGGAAACGGCACCGGCAAAATTGCCGATATGGATTTCACCGGTCGGCCTGGCTCCGGACACGATAACCGGTTTTTTCTTTTCACTCAAATCTGCCATATCCGCCTCCCGACTTACCCGATAAACATGGGCATCTGTGGTAAACCGAGCAGCCCCTGCAATTGTTGAAACAGCCAGGTAACCGGGTACTGAACCAGATAATTAAAAGGTATCAGGATATAATTGAGTAGCTGCCCCAGAAGGCCACGCCCGAATAAAACAAGCAGGAGAAAGGCGATGCCGATGTAGCGCTCATACTGCATCAGCGAATCGTACCAACGGTCAGGAAGGGCGACCCCGAAGATCCGGTATCCGTCCAGGGGCGGCACTGGGAGCAGATTAAAAACAGCCAGGACCATGTTCAGGGAATAGAGGGTGTAAAAAAGGGTGACCAGGGTAGCCGTCATGGAACCGTTTCGATTGGTCAGCAGAATGACTGTATAAACGACACAAAACAGGATCCAGGCGATGGTCCCAAGAAAAATATTGGACAT
>JAAZGN010000056.1 GCA_012511185.1 Clostridiaceae bacterium | reverse complement strand
GCTTGAAAGCGGCAACCCTGGCTGGGCGAGACTTGAAAAAGGAGAGACCGCATATGAGCTACGCCATCATCAGGACGGGCGGCAAACAGTACCGTGTCGCGGCAGGCGACGAGATCTTCATCGAGACCATCGAGGGGGAGGCGGAGGATCTGGTGACATTCGACCAGGTTCTGGCCATTTCCGAGGGCGGACTGCTCCGTGTCGGAACACCTGTTTTGGAAGGTGCCACCGTCACGGGTGAAATTGTCAAGCACGGGCGCGGCAAGAAGATTGTCGTGTTCAAATACAAGGCCAAGAAGGGCTACCGCCGCAAGCAGGGACACAGACAGCCCTACACGCGTGTACTGATCAAATCGATCAAGGGTTGACATGATCCGGGCGGCCTTTTCGCATGACGGGGAGGGACGGATCGTCTCCTTCCGGATGGAAGGCCACGCCAGGGGGTGGAGACCGTGGCCGGACACGATCTGCGCTGGCGTATCGGCCATCGCCCAGACTGTGATCGGCAGTTTGCAGGAAATCGCGGGCATCGAGCCCTTGTACTCATTGGAAGCGGGAAAGATCAGCTGTTCGGTCGACTACCCGGAGCATGCGGACAAGGCGGAGGCTGTCGCCACGTTGATGGAGTCAGCCAGGATCGGGTGCATGCAGATCGAGAGCAGTTACGGGTCACGCCATGTGACCGTCATCGATCAGGCGTTGACAGACAATTAAGGGGGAAACCATGATTAAAGTTAATCTTCAGCTTTTGGCTCACAAGATGGGGATGGGCAGTACGCGCAACGGACGGGACTCCAAATCGAAACGTCTGGGCGCCAAGCTTTCGGATGGCCAGTTCTGCACGGCGGGCAGCATTATCTACCGCCAGCGGGGAACCAAGATCCATCCCGGCATCAATGTCGGAATCGGCAAGGACGACACACTCTTTGCCAAAGTGGACGGACTGGTGCGCTACGAGCGTATCTCGCGAAAGCGTAAACAGGCCAGCGTCTATCCGGTTGAGGCCTAGGTAAGGGAGCGGCGTAAGCCGCTCTTCATTTAGGGCCATGTTTTACGATCACACGACCATCGAGATCAGATCGGGTAACGGCGGCAACGGCGCCGTTTCCTTCCGGCGTGAAAAATACATCCCGAACGGCGGCCCTGATGGCGGTAACGGAGGCAGGGGCGGCGATGTCATCATCCGCGCGGACCGCGGTCTCAACACCCTTCAGGAATACCGGTTCAAGCATCATTTCGCGGCCGGCGACGGTGAGGCGGGCAAGGGCAGCAAGATGGCGGGCGCCAGCGGCTCCGACCTGGTTTTGAAGGTGCCGCCCGGAACCCTCGTCCTGCATTCAGAAAGCCGCGCCATGCTCGCTGACCTTCGCGAGGACGGCGATGAGGCTGTCGTCGCCAAGGGAGGGGCCGGCGGCCGAGGCAATATGAATTTTGCCAATCCGGTGCGCCAGGCGCCCCGTTTCGCGACGGCGGGAAAAACAGGCGAGACCCTGCGCCTTGACCTGGAGCTTCGGCTGCTGGCGGACGCGGCCCTTGTCGGTTTTCCCAATGCGGGAAAGTCCACCCTGCTCTCAGTCGTCTCGGCGGCCAAACCGAAAATTGCCTCCTACCCCTTCACCACCCTGCAGCCGGTTCTGGGCCTTGTTGAGGTCGGCGGTGCCCGTTTTGTCCTCGTCGATGTCCCCGGCCTGATTGAGGGAGCTTCCGAGGGGGCGGGGATGGGCCATGACTTTTTGCGCCATATTGAACGTGCCCGCATCCTCGTCCATGTCCTGGATGCCTCGTCCTTTGACGGGACCGATCCGCTCGAACGCTTTCATGCCCTGAACAAGGAGCTGGAAAAATACAAGAACCTGATCGGCAGGCGGCCCATGTGGGTGGTCATCAACAAGATCGATCTTGTTGATGAAGAAGAGGTGGCGAAACTGAAGGACAGGATTGAGTGTGAGGGTTACCGCGTCTTTGCCCTGTCCGCCGCGACAACCACCGG
>JAAZGN010000248.1 GCA_012511185.1 Clostridiaceae bacterium | reverse complement strand
CTATATAATTCCTCGCTTCACGTCCTTCAAAATACCTTTAGACAAAACGGAAAAGGAACCCACCATTCAGAAATTGTACTCAGAAATCGTTGTCAACGAGGAGCGAAATCGCCAGATTACCGAGGACGTCATCAGAAGTCATGCAAAGGGCAGAAATTGCATTGTTCTGACCCAAAGAACAGCTCATGTAGAATGGATTTCCAAGGAATTGAGCAAGGTCATCCCGGATGTGATTCCACTGACTGGTGGTATGGGCGCCAAAGACACCCAGGAAACCATGAAAAGAATAGCGGACACCCCCTTTGAGCGGCCATTGACTCTGGTGGCAACTGGCAAATACATCGGAGAGGGCTTTGACGAACCGCGGCTGGATACTCTGTTTCTGGCCATGCCTATTTCATGGAAGGGCACTCTTCACCAATATGCGGGCAGACTTCACCGGTTGTTCGAGGGCAAAAGCGAGGTGCAGATTTATGACTACGTGGATATACATGTAAAGATGCTGGAAAGAATGTACAGCAAGCGACTGTCTGGTTACGCTTCAATCGGTTATAAGGCGAAGGGCGAAAGTATCGAGTCAAAGGCTATGGACATTATTTTCGATAAACAGAACTTCTTGCCAGTATACAGCAACGATCTGATCAATTCCGAAAAAGAAATCATCATTGTCAGTCCTTTCATTACCAAGAAACGGATCATGCATATGCTGAGATATCTGCGGGTTGCCGTTGAGAAGAAGGTGAAGGTTGTAGTTGTTACCAGACCTGGTGAGGATTTTCAGGAGAAAGATCAGACCCGCTTGTCAGAGGCTCTTGCACTGCTGCGGGAAGAGAAGATAAGGCTGGTTTTTCGGTCCCAGCTCCATCAGAAGTTCGCGGTCCTGGATCAAAAACTGGTGTGGTACGGCAGCATCAACCTGTTGAGCTATGGCAGTGCCGAAGAAAGCATTATGCGGCTGGAAAGCTATAATATCGCCCATGAGCTTATAAAAAGCATCGGATAAAAAGTGAGTAAACTCAGAAACAACCAGATTAAACAAATTGCGCTAAATGAGCAACATCTGCTCTGCTCAGACTATTTTACATGTCCTGGCCGCCGGACTGTCCCCAAATCCCAAGTCCAGCGGCAGCTCCCGGGACTGTCCTCAAGTTAGTGGCATCAGGGATGTCCCAAGTTAGTAGTCCCGGTACATTCAGCTAGTAACTTGGCGGCATCAGCAAATACAGTAACTTGCGGGACTGTCCCCAAATCACCCACGCCCAGCGGCAGCTCCCTGGTCAAGGAAGTTAGAAAAGAAATGTGGAAAGAACGCCATGCGGATCACGATTGATACCAACATTCTTATTTCAGCCATCCTATTTCCAAACGGTCGTATAAATGAACTGAAGAACTCATCGGTGTCGTCGAAAAGAAATCTACCGGCAAAAAAGCTGCCGTAGATCGGCCTCATCTGCAAGAGATGCAAAAAAAGCAGCCAATCAGGCTGCTGGCTAGTAGCTAGTTGCCAAGTGGAAAATCAAATTTGCGAAACACTAATGACGGTACCGATTTAAT
>JAAZGN010000055.1 GCA_012511185.1 Clostridiaceae bacterium | reverse complement strand
ATATTAAATCATCCATGAAACGAGTGCGGTCGTCCCAGGCGAAAGCCGACGCTAACAAGAGCCGTAGAAGTGAACTTCGGACCCTGGTCAAGAAGGCGATTGCGGCGAAAGAACAAGGCCTTCCGGAGGCCGAGGAGCTGGTCCGTACCGCCCAGGCCAAGATTGACCGCGCTGCCGCGGATGGCCTGATCGCCAAGAATACAGCTGCCCGGAGAAAATCCCGTATTGCGCGCGTTCAGCCGCTCGACGCTTAAGCCTTGTCACAGGAAGCATCCTTGGAGCGGCAGTGATCCTGCCGTTTTTTCAGGTTAGTACGATATAATCAATTTATGGAAAAAGAACAGCATAAAAGTAAAAAATTACTGGTATCCGTCGCCGGCATGCTCACAGGTATGATTCTGGCCACAGCTGCTTTCGCCTTCGGATATCTCTATTTTGTAGTCGGTCTGCGCGATTTTGACAGGATCAAAGACTCCATCGAGATTGAAACCGATCTGTCAGGTGTCGATGCCCCTTCCAACATGAAAGAAGGGATGAAAATTTCCGTTTTGCAGGACAAGCAGATCGAAAACATCCTGATTATCGGTTCCGACACGAGGAACCCGAACGCGAACGGCCGTTCGGATGCCATGATGCTTTTGACCATCAACAAGAAGACCAAGTCCTTGCACTTGACCTCGCTGATGCGCGCCATCTATGTCAGCATACCGGATGATCCGGACCCGGCCTATAAGAAGAATTATTCTTCCAATTACATGCTGAACGCGGCCCATACCTGGGGCGGCGCCAGGCTATTGATGAAAACGGTTCAGCGCAACTTCCGGGTTGATGTTACGCGTTATATTGCCACCGATTTTTCAGGATTTACCAATGCCATCAACAAGGTTGGCGGTGTGACCATTGAGCTGACATCAGCGGAGGCCAAGTATTTGAATAACCGGGGTGTGGGCTCGTTCCAGGCAGGATCGCAGTTATTGAATGGCAAGGCTGCCCTCGAATATTCCAGGATCAGAAAACTTGACTCCGACTTCAAGCGGATGGAGCGCCAGCGCAGAGTGATCATGGCCCTTTTTACCAAGATGAAGAGCAGCAATCCAGCCCAATTGACGCAAACGGTCGAGGCCTTGATGCCGGAGATCAAAACCAACCTGACGGATACTGAGATGATGAGCTATATCCTGGGGGTCGGTACTTACAGTACCTATTCTTTTGACCAGTTGATGCTGCCGATTGAAACCTATGAGGCCATGACCTATATACGCGGGATGGAAATGTACGACATCGACTGGGTCAAGAATATCAAGGCTCTGCACGCCTTTATGGAGAGCTAGTTAACCCGGCCATGACCGGCCGGACCCTGCGGGAGAGGACATCGGAGGTGTTGAGGTGATCATTCTGGGCCTTGATCCGGGTTACGCCATCACGGGTTTCGGAGTCATCCTCTATGAGAATAAACAGCTCAAGGCAGTCGACTACGGTGTCATAAAGACCGACGCCGAAACTCCCTTTCCTGAGAGGCTATTGGCCATCGATCAAGCCCTGACCGAGTTGAACAGCCTCCACCAGCCCCATTGTTTCGCTATCGAGGAATTATTTTTCAGCCGCAATACAACGACAGCCATTGGCACGGCGCAGGCCCGCGGCGTCGCAGTTGTCGCGGCCGCGCGTGCCGGCTTGCCCGTGTACGAATATACGCCGATCCAAGTAAAGGTCGCGGTGACCGGTTACGGCAGGGCAGAGAAGAAACAGATCCAGGAGATGGTCCGGGTTCTTCTCAATTTAAATAAGATGCCACAGCCGGATGACGCAGCCGATGCCCTGGCAGTGGCCATCTGTCACGCGCATTCAGGTAACCGGGACGGCAGCCTGGCGGTCGGCGGCTACCAGTAGTAAAGGAGTACTCCATGATTGCCAGTATTACAGGGCGGATTACCAAAAAAGCAGAGGAATACATCCTGTTGGAACAGGGCGGGGTCGGTTTTCAAATAGAGATGGCTCCGGGCCTGATCGCTTCGCTTCCCTCTGTAGGACAGACCGTGACCATCCACACCCACCTCCATGTTCGCGAAAACGAGATGGGCTTGTTTGGCTTCTCCAATGAGGAAGAGAAAAATTTGTTCATCCTGGTCCAGACCGTGAGCGGCGTCGGACCCAAGCTGGCTTTACAAGTGGTGGGTACCCTGACACCGGAGGCTTTCGCCCTGGCCATCCTGCAAAGCGATGTCGACCGGCTGACCCGGGTCAAAGGTATCGGCAAAAAAGGTGCGGCGCGCATGAGCCTGGAACTGACCGACAAGTTGAAAAAATCGGGGGTGGAGGTACCGCAGACAGTACCGCTTCACGGTTCAGCCCCCCCCTCACCGGCCGCAGGAATTGCCGGCGAGACGGTGGCTGCCTTGATGGTCTTGGGCTACAGCAATGCAGAAGCCCTCGACGCTGTGCGGCGGGCTGCCATTGAGGAATCCGATACGGTAGAAAGCCTCCTGCGCCGCGCCCTGTCGCAGATGGCCATGGTCTAGCGCCTGCATTCGCTTCTTTGGTATCCTGAAGGGGAAGGCGGTTGAAGGTCATGTTTGAATTTCAAAGCACTATGTCAGAGGAATACGAGGACCGGTTCGACGAAGAGCGCGTCCTTTCACGAAAAGCGCTTAGTGACGAGACGGATGAACCGCAGTTGCGCCCACGGCGCTGGGGCGAGTACTTCGGTCAGGAAAAGGTCAAGGCCAATCTGGGCATCGCCATTGAAGCCACGAAAGCGCGCCGGGAATCACTGGACCATATCCTGCTTTACGGCCCTCCCGGGCTTGGGAAAACGACTCTGGCAGGCATCATCGCCCACGAGCTTGGCGTCGAGATGCGGATCACCTCGGGACCTGCCATCGAGCGGCAGGGCGACCTTGCGGCCATCCTGACCAACCTGCAGGAGCACGATGTTCTCTTTATCGACGAAATCCACCGCCTGAACCGGACGGTGGAAGAAGTCCTTTACCCGGCCATGGAGGACTATGCCCTCGACATTCTGATCGGCAAGGGGCCGTCGGCCCGGTCGATCAGGCTGGATTTGCCCCGCTTTACCCTGATCGGGGCGACGACCAGGGCGGGGCTTCTCACTTCACCGCTCCGCGACCGCTTCGGCATGATCCAGCGTCTCGACCTCTACGCGCCTTCCGAGATTGCTCAGATACTGAGCCGCTACGCTGCACTCCTGGGTGTGGGAATTGACGAGGATGGCCTGCGTGAACTGTCGGCCCGCTGCCGGGGAACGCCGCGTGTCGCCATCAGGCTGCTGCGCCGTATGCGTGATTATGCGCAGGTCAAAGGCGATAATATGGTCAACCGCGCCATCTGCGAGATGGGCTTGTCGGCGCTGGAGATCGATCCCGTCGGATTGGACGGGAATGACCGGCTCATCATGCGCGTCATGGCTGAGATGTATGATGGCGGACCGGTCGGCCTGGACACGCTCGCCGCATCGACCGGTGAGGACGCGGTAACCATCGAGGATATTTACGAACCCTACCTGATGCAAATCGGTTTCATCGCAAAAACGCCACGCGGCAGGATTTTGACCCGGGGCGGCTTCGATCACCTGGGGCTTCCCTTCATCGAGCGGAATGCCAGAAATATTGGTGACGCCGGTCAGGTGTCGCTGCAGGAAATCTTGGAGTCCGGCTAAACGAACCGGCCGTTGTTTCATGAGTGGATGTGTTGAATTCAAGAAGCTCCTGCTTCACATTTGTTGCGGCCCCTGTGCCCTTTGGCCGCTTGAGCGCCTCCTGGAGGAGGGTGTCGACCTGTCGCTTTTCTTTTACAACCCCAACATCCATCCGCAAGTGGAGTGGGAACGCCGCCTGGACAACGCGATCCGGGTGGCGGATCATTACCGGGTACCCCTGATCGTCCAAGGATCATCTTCAGAGCAGGAATGGCAGAAGCGAGCCAATGACGGTGACGAACGGTGCAGTTATTGCTACCGGGTGAGATTCTCCCATGTCGCGGAGCTGGCCGGGGCACAAGGCTTTGACGCAATCAGCACGACCCTGCTGGTCAGCCCCTGGCAGAAGCGGGATCGGATACTCCAGGAAGGCCAGCGGGTAGCTGCCGGCAGGGGGATCGCTTTCTTGCCTTACGATTGGCGCGAAGGCTACCGGAAGGGGCAGGCCATGGCACGTGACCTGGGCCTGTACAGGCAAAAATACTGCGGTTGTGTGATCTCGCTTGGAGAATCGTCTTTTCGTGAATCGATCACAAAAGATCATCAGGAGCTGACCCGCAGGCGCGAGGGATCGGCCGGCTTGACATAAAGCGTTTTGTATTCCTGGTAGCTGACCTTCCCCGGCCTTGAACCAGGGATTTTTTTGACATGGCGGACGGCGCAGTAGTCGACTTCGACAGCGTTACCAGCTCTCCCAGATCCTGAATACCAGGCCGCGATAACAGCTGCCTCCCTGATGGCCAAGGGAGAGAATTCGCGGCCTCCTGTCGACAGAATGACGTGCGAGCCGGCGGTGTTTTTGGCATGGAACCACAGGTCGTCGCGTCCGGCTTTCCGAAGAAGCCGGTCGTTTTGCAGGTTATTGCGGCCGCTGGTGATGAGAAAACCGTCGGATGAGCGAAAGTGCCGCGGTGCCGGCAAAGCCTCCTGCTTGCTTGCTGCCTGTCTTTCTTTTTTTTCCGTCGGGCGCCTGGTTGGCTCTTTTCGCCTTCTTTTGGATGCCGGCTTGCCGGGTATCCGGTTCGCCTGTGACGGTTGCCGGGCCGGTTGTTTTCCCGTGCCCTCGCGCGTAAGGTATTCATGCTCAACCGCCAAGAGGTCCTCTTCTGTTTCGCTGTAACCGGCCGCCGCCCGCAGGGATTCGAGCCAGGCCAGCTCGTCGAGGTCATTTTGCAGCAGGCTTGTCGCCCGTTCGAGTTTTCGCTCCTTGCGCCGGGCACTCTTAAAATAGTGTGTGGCGTTTTCAGCGGCCGTCAGGCGGGGATTCAAAGGGCAGTACAGCAGGCTCCCCTGTTCATGGTAGTTGTCAAGGGCCACACCCTTGGATCCCACGGGGATGGTATGGATCCAAGCCAGGATCAACTCACCGATGAGGCGGTCATCCGCCGCCTCTTTGCCTGTGGCCACATCAGCCTCATGGAGCTCTCTTTTTTTTTGTGTGCGCTTGATCTGCTCTTCGATTCTTCTCGTAATGGCGTGCTGTTTCCGCTTGAACCGGTCGATGCCGGTGACTGACCGGCTGTAAGCGGCAACAGCCTCGTAGACAAAGTCATAGGGGGCAAACCAGGGAAGGTGGGTCAGCTTCACCGCGTGGACGGCGATGGGATTCCCTTGGGGGCCGTCGAAGTAGACAGCAGGCGAAAACTGCCCTCCGGCAATTTCCAGGCAGAGTGTGCGCAAGCTGTCAGCTACTTGCAGGGTAGACGGCCGGATCCCTGCCCGGGCAAGTACCTCATCGCCCAGGAGCGGCGAAAAGCCGGCGACCTGCTGTGACAAGACCCGGCCGTTTAACGGGACGGCTGCAAGTTCCTCCAAGATCTTGCCCGCGCCTTGCTTGGCGTATTCTATGGGGCCGGGCCGGTTCTGGCCGGGCGGGGGGAGATAGGGATGGGCAGGCAGGGTTTCCCTGACGCGGTTGACCCTGTGGTCGATGTGGCGCAGGGCACCCAGGATCACATCCTCCCGGTTCACCAGCACGACATTGGCGGTCCGCGGCATGCACTCAAAAAGGAGCCTTCCTTCTACCTCGTCGCCCAGCTCGTCAACGGATTGGAAGGTGAAGATAAATACGCGCTCCCAGGGCGGTGTGGTGATGGTCGTGATCCTGGCCCGACGAAGGTGCTTGCGTAAAAGCATGACAAAAGAAGGGGGAGGATTCAAACCGTGCGGCAGCGGGTCGGTCGAAAGGATGAGCGAAGGCCGGGAGGCGCCGGCTTCGAGTGTCAGATTGAACTTGATCCGCCCGGTTGTGAACAGGGCCAGATGAATGGTATTTTTGTCGCTCATGGAAATACGCTCGACCAGGGATCCTGACAGAAGCCCGTCAAGTTCAGGTGCCATGGTGTGTGCGGTAATCCCGTCCATCGTGTCCCCCCTCTTTCTTTTATGAAAGCCAAAGTCATAGTATCATGAGATACATAGGGGGACGTGTGATGACCGTGAAAAAGAGATCGGCGGGCAAAGGAAAGAAGGCAGGTTTTACTCCGGAGGAACTCAAATTCGGCAAACGTTTCCTGTCGTCCGTATTTGGAAAACTGCTCATCGGTGTTTTGTCGGTGGTTCTTATTGTTACACTGGCAGCTTTGATTGCAGGTACCAATCTCAATCTGTTTCTGCTTTTAACAGGGATCGCTCTGCTGACCTCCATCATCGCTTTTTGGGTTTTACTGCTTTACAAACGCGCCACAAGCCGCGAATATAAGTCCGGGCAGCCGGATCGGGGAGCTTATCCATGAATCGTCAAACACTCCGTATCGGTAAACGTTCTTACCTGATCTCACTTGGCACCCTCCTGGTTCTCATGGTAGTCGCCGGCTTACTGACCCTGCTTCTTCCGGCGGGAGCCTATGAACGTACCATCAGCGACGGGCGCGAAATGATTGTTGAGGGGTCCTTCCGCTACACGGATAAGGTTTCCTATCCGCCCTGGCTCTGGTTCCTTGCGCCTTTTGAGGTTCTCATATCGCCCGGCGCCGAAGTTGTCTGGATCATTTTGGTTTTTCTGCTGTTTTTAGGTGCCAGTTTCACCCTGCTTTTACGGGGTGGTCTGGTGGAGCGGCTGATGGAGCGGCTGATGGCGCGCTACGCTTCTAAGAAATACATGCTACTGTCGGCAGTCAGCCTGTTTTTTATGCTATTCGGGGCCTGTTTCGGTGTTTTTGAGGAGCTGATCGTTCTCGTTCCCTTCTGTTTGATCCTGGCAAGGAGAATGGGCTGGGACTCCTTGACCGGCCTGGGGATGAGTCTCCTGTCTGCCGGAATCGGTTTCGGATCTGCCATCTTCAACCCCTTTACCCTGGGCGTCGCCCAAAAGCTTGCCGGTCTGCCACTTTACTCAGCCACGCCCTACCGGATCGCAGTCTTTGTCACCTCTTTTCTGGCCGTCCAGCTTTTCCTTCGCTGGTATGCCAAACGGATCGAAAAGGATCCCTCCCGTTCACTGGTTCATCGCGAAGACGGCGAACTGGAAGTGGACGGAGCCTTGACCTACCCCGGGGGCGTCGACCGAGCCCTGAAAATCTTTTCCATCTTCCTGTTCGCCATCGCGGCCTTATTGGTCGCCTCCTTTTTTGTTCCTTTCTTGTCTGACATCAGTTTTCCCCTGATCGCGGTTCTTTTTCTTGCCGGTTCGCTTGTCAGTGTTCTTGCTGCCCGGATCATGCCTGCCAGGGAAACAGGAAGAGCGCTTCTGGCAGGGCTCCTGGGTGTCGCGCCTGCCATCGCCTTGATCCTGATGGCCATGAGCATCAAGCAGATCGTTGTGAGGGGCGGGCGCATGGATACCATCCTTTTTACCGCAGTCAGCAGGCTGGGGGGCATGAACCCTGTCATGGCTGTTGTCTGGGTCTGGCT
>JAAZGN010000234.1 GCA_012511185.1 Clostridiaceae bacterium | reverse complement strand
CAAGGGAGTTCCCGGCCAGGTCATGCAGCTGGGTCACGGCGTCCCGGTCTGCCGTTTCGACCATGTGAAAGTAGGTGACTAGGATGGGACCGCAAGCCGTCATTGAGAAACTTCAGGCACTGAGAGATCACGCTCTCCAGCGAGAGGCGGATGTCTACATCCAATGGAGCGCCGAGGACAGCCACATGGTGCGCTACGCCAATTCGGCCGTTTCGCTCAACTCCCACGAGGCCATCACCCGCCTCCAGGTGGCAGCCCTGGGTGACCATAAACAGACATCGACCCGGGTGACCGTCGACAGCCAGGACCTGGAGGCCATGAAGACCGCCATCGACAAGGCCATCGACATGCTGCCCTTTGCCGCACCCATGTCCTACCAGCCGACCCTGCCGCATATCAAGGGAAGCTCTGTCTCCCAGGACAGCTACGACCCGGAGATCGAACAGATGACAAGCGATGAGATCATCGAATTCGTCAACCGGGCCGTTGAGGGCCTGGAGACCGGGGACATCCTCCTTTCAGGTAACTTCTCCGCAGGCGCGTCCGAGGTGGCCACCATCTCCACAGCCACCCCGGATGTGGTCTACTGGCGGGCAAGCGATATCGGAATCACCCTGGTTTTGGCCTCGGAGAAAAGAAAATGGGAGATCAATGCCGAGCAGTTTGTCTACCGCAAAAAGGATCTGGACGCCAAGGCGCTCCATGACCGGTTGAGATGGCTGTCAGACCTCTATAATACCCAGGCGGAAGTGCGTGTGCCCGAAGGCCCCTGCAAGGTGGTTCTGGGCCCGGCGGCTCTGGCTGAGTATTTGCGCTATATGGGCTACATCGGCTACCGGGGCGGCACCAAGAAGCGGGGTCATTCCATGTTCAAGGAAGCGGACGTCGGCCAGCAGGTCTTTTCACCGGACTTCACCCTGACTGAGGATCCCTCTCTCAAGGAGACCTTCGCCATGCCGGTTGACTTTTACGGCAGAAGACGGGAAAAGCGCGACCTGATCGACCAGGGCCGCCTGACCGGTGTTCTGTGGGATCGGCAGTCAGCCGATGAGTTCGGCCAGGAGCCGACCGGCCACGATACCAACAATGATTCCATTGTGGTCCGGGGCGGCCAGATGGATATCCAGTCCATCCAGGAATTTGCCAAACTCCCGCGGGAGGAGGACATCCTCTATGTCCCCTTCCTGCACTATATGAACATCGTCAACCCCAGCGAGGGTCAACTGACAGCCATCTCCCGCTTCGGGGCCCTCCTTTTGAAAAAGGACGGCAGCATCGAGCTCCCCTACAATGTCCGTTTCACAGAGAAACTGAGGGAGCTCCTGGGTGACAAGTTACAGTGGATGTCCAGGCACAACACGCCCTACGGCAGCTCGACCCACTATTACGGCCGTGATCCCTATGCTCTCCTGGTGCCGGCTTTGACCTGTTTTGACGGGGTCAATGTGGAGATCTCCAATGAGAGTTTCGGCTAGAAAGGCCGAAATAAAACCGGAAATAAAAGAGTTTGTGGCTCCGTTAGCCCTTAATCCCGCCCGTAGTCATTCCCATGACGATATATTTCTGGAAGGCCAGGGTGATGACGACAGGGATCAAGGCGCCGATGATGCCAGCTGCGGAGATCATCCCATAGTCGATGGTGAATTTACCGTTGAATTCAGCGATGGCAACCGTGATTGTCTTTGAAGATAGACTGGAAGTAAAGACAAGCGCATAGAAGAACTCATCCCAGCTCATGAGAAAGGCCAGGATACCCGTCGCGATGGCGCCAGGTCTTGCCATGGGCGCAAAGACATAAAGCAGTGTCTGAAGGCGGGATGCTCCGTCGATCTCGGCCGCTTCCTCGTAGGTTATGGGGATACTCCCGAAGAAGCCCTGCATGACCCAGATGATGAAGGGGATGATGAAGGATAGGTAGAGGATGATCAGGCCGAACCGGGAGTCCAGAATCCCCCAGTTATTGAACATTTTATACATGGGGAT
>JAAZGN010000054.1 GCA_012511185.1 Clostridiaceae bacterium | reverse complement strand
GAATACGCCCGTCCTGGACCAGCTTTTCAATCCTGAGCCGGGCGATCTCACGCCGGATGGGGTCAAAACTCGACAAAATGACGGCTTCCGGTGTGTCATCGATGATGAGATCGACGCCTGTCAGCTGTTCAATGGTCCGGATGTTGCGGCCTTCGCGGCCGATAATCCTGCCTTTCATTTCCTCGTTGGGAAGGGAGACAACGGATACGGTCGCCTCGGAGACATAATCACTGGCGTAGCGCTGAATGGTGCTGACGACAATCTCCTGCGCCTTTGCGGCTGCAGTCGCTTTTGTTTCATCTTCCAGGCGCTTGTACAGCAGGGAAAGATCGTAACGGTACTCTGTCCCGGCCGCCTCAAGCAAGATGTCCCTGGCGTCCTGTACCGTCATTCCCGCAACACGCTCGAGCTCGGCGCGCTTCCGCGCGTCAATCTCTGCTAACTCATATTCTTTTGTCTGAAGTTCCGCTTCTTTATCTTTGTAATTCTGTTCCCTGTCCTCCAGGCTCTGCGCCCGCCGGTCAAGAACCGTTTCTTTCTGGTCAATCCGCTGGCGTTCCCGTGTCAGTTCATGACGCCGTTCCCGCACATCGCGTTCAAGTTCAATCTTAGCTTTGTGGACTTCTTCCTTGACAGATAAGAGAATCTCCCGCTTTCTGTCCTCTCCTTCCTTGATCGCCTCACCCACCGTGGCAAGTGCCTCTTCCTCTGTCTTCTGCTTTACCACAAGCAGTTCACGGCTCCTCTTGCTGTACCCTTTATGATAGAAGAACGCCGTCAGGGCCCAAGCGGCCATGGCGCCCGCAAGCAAACCGATAATCACGTATAACCATTCGATGGTAATCACCTCCAATTATTCAATTATCAAGTTTCGAAAACGATTAATCACGATAATAATCAATGAGCGGCACCGGTTTTTACCGGTTCCGATCGTTTATTCTATTCTTCAGTTTATGTGCCGCGGGGTCGAATGTCAATGAAAAAAAGGATGTTCCATCCATCCGGTTTTAAACTGCGGCTTGCCGGACCTGACGGGCAGTCGAAGTCAGCGGCCCCCCTTCAGGACGTGGGCGGTGATGGCCGCAATCAGAAGCAAACCGGCTGCGCGGTGGACGACGAGCCAGGCTGAAGGCCTTCTCTTTTTGATGTAATGCCCATAGCTTCCGATTAGAAGATTGGCCACCATCGAGCCGGCGGCGATCAGGCCGGTCCACGAGAACCAGCGGTAGAGCATCTGGATGATCACGTGCGTCAGTAAAAGCAGAGCAGTGAAAAAAGCGAAAAACCGGTGATTGGAAACGATAAATCTTTGAAACTTGACGTAAATCCTGCGAAATTTCGATTCACGCGGTCTGGATGCCACGAATTTCCGGTATACAAGTTTGACCGGATAATTAAGTAGCGTCAGCAAAAAGCCCGCCGTTATCAACCAACCGAAAAGACTTCCACTATCGTGCATAAGCCAGCCTCCAGTCTTTGACCGCTAAAACTCTCAGTCTTCCAAGATTCCCACCTCGTCCGCCCTGGAGAGCATGCCCGTCCCATGGGGCGATTCACTTCGGATTTCTTCGCTGTAGTCTCTTCCCGCCTGGAACCGCCCTCCGTGGAGGCCGTCCTTCCATTGCGGGATGTCCGTTACATCGTAGACGATGCCGTCAACGGCGATGTAAGCTCTTCTGCCCTCCAGGCCGTCGTATTGGGCCAGTTCCTCAATGGTCAGGATCAATTCAACCTTCCAGGTCTCTTTGGCTTCAGGTCCGGTTTCCGCACAGGCGCTGACCTGCAGGATCGCGATCAGAAGGGCAAATATCAAGTATCGATGCCGAGATGCAAACGTGGTGATTTTTTTCATGCCGGGTCCTCCGTTTCAGGCAAGGGCTCCATACCGTCTCCCTGATCGTACAGGACCACGCTGATACTAAATTCATGGCACTTGGCCTGTCAAATAAGACCCCTGGCTGAAACGGACGAAACAAATCCGGAGCTGGAAAAAACTGCAACGTGCGGTTTAATTAAATTTGCGCGTAGACGATGTCCATTATCTCCGGGGTCAGAACCGCCGACTCCTTGATATAGGCGGCGCAACTCTTCTCAGCCCCTTCACGGATTTCCCGGTCTTCAATCCCCGCAAGGTTAATGCGCACATTCATGACTGAGGCCTGCAGGGCGGCATGCGCGCAAAGCGCCGCGACACCTGCGTCCGAGATACAGGTTTTATGGCCGTAACGTGCGATTGACCCCAAGTGTTGTAAAAGCTCCAGTGATTTACCGGCAGTCGCGAGAGGCACTTCCATGGCGATGACTGAGGCGTCGGCAAGCGCCTGCTTTCTTGACGCTTTTTCCTGATCCGTTTCTTTGGGAAGGGCAAGCGCCTTCATGAATACGTTAAAGGCCTCGATATCGCGATCGATCAGCTCGGTAAAATCACGCTGAAGGCTTTCAATCGCCCGCCAATCGGATTGGACAGCAGCCTTGGTTATCTCATCATTAGCCAGGTAAGATTTCTTGGTGACGGTCAGATTGTAAACCATCTGGCCAAGCGCCGAGCCGAGTGCGGCGATCAGCGCGGACACGCTGCCGCCTCCCGGTGTTGCGCTCGCCGAGGCAGCGCGCTCCAAGTAATCTGTAATCTTCAAGTGCTTAAATTCCACTTTCATAACCTCCCTTGACTGGATCTTTCATGCTTTACCACTATAACATGAGAAAGGAAGGACTTACTCTTGCAGGCCGCCCGAGACAATCAGGCGGGAGATGGTCTCGATGTCATCCGACAAGGGCCTGTCTTCTGTCAGTTTCGAAACGTACTGCCTTATTTGCCGGTAAACCCTGCCGGTGCCTGCGCCAAGTTCCCGCTGATCGAGCAGGTCAATGGCCTGGGCGGCACAGATCAATTCGATGGCAATAACCCGGCTCGTATTGATCACCACCTGGGCTGCCTTTCTGGCCGCGGCCGCGCCCATGCTGACGTGATCCTCCTTGTTGGCGGACGAGGGTATGGAATCAACGCTGGCCGGATGAGCCAGGATCTTGTTTTCTGAAACAAGCGATGCGGCGACATACTGTGGAATCATGAAGCCTGATTGGACACCGCCTTTACAGCACAAAAAGGCGGGCAACCCGTTTGACAGTTGCGGGTTAACCATCCGCTCCGTTCGTCTTTCGCTGATATTGGCCAGTTCCGAGACGGCGATGGCGAGAAAATCAAGGGCCAGCGCCAAGGGCTGTCCATGAAAATTACCGCCGGAAATGACACGGCCCGTCCCGCTGAAAACCAGGGGGTTGTCCGTTACCGCGTTAATTTCGCGGCTTAATACTCCACGCACATAGCCGAGCGCATCCTGAGAAGCTCCATGTACCTGGGGAACACAGCGCAAGGTGTACGCGTCCTGGACATCCTCGGTCCGGCTGTCGGCATACTGGGACCCTTCCAACATCGACAAAAGTGAGGAGGCGACCTCTATCTGTCCCGGCTGTTTGCGAAGGAAATGAATTTGCGGCTGGTAAGCATCGCGAAAACCACGAAGCGCTTCAAATGTGAGCGCGGCAGCGGCATTCGCCGCATTCAGGCAGTTTTCTGCTTTTAAGAGGGTGAGCACTCCGACTGCCAGCATTCCCGAGGTCCCGTTGATCAAGGCGAGTCCGTCCTTTCCAAAAAGCCGGACCGGTTTGAGTCCCCGTCGCGCCAGGGCCTCTTGACCGCCCACTCTTTCCCCATCAATCTCCGCTTGCCCTTCTCCGATCAGAACCAGGGACATGTGTGCCAGGTTGGCAAGATCGCCCGACGCGCCGAGCGAGCCCTGCTCGGGTATGACAGGGGTGATGCCACAATTTATCAAAGAGGCGAGCAGATCGGCAACCTGCGGATTGATGCCCGAGCAGCCGACGCAAAGGGCATTGAGCCGCAATAGCATCATGGCTCGCACGACTTCATTTGAAAAAGGCTGACCGACACCCGCCGCGTGGCTTCTGATCAGGTTGCGCTGCAGTTCATAATTCTGATTTTCCGAGATGGTTACCCGGCTCAGGTCGCCGAAGCCTGTGGAAATGCCGTAAGTCGGCCTTCCTGAGGCCAGGATGGTTTTAACCAGGGAAAAGGAAGCCTCCATTTTTTCCCGGGCAGTACCCGCGATTGATACGCCAGAACGACTGTAAGCGACGTCAGCAACCTTTTCCGGGCTAAGATCCTCACCCCTTATCTCGACATAATGAACCGGATTTGAACCTTCCATTGTCTTCAGGCCGGACGGCCCTCTCCCCTCTTAGATCTGTGTTCCCCGATCGAGTAAGTCCTGTGCCAGCGACCGTGACTTTGCGTCATCCGGGCGCCCCGAAAGAAGGCGGGCGATTTCGGAAACACGTTCAGGACCTTCGATGTGTCTGACTGTCGTCCGGGTCCTGCCGCTTTCGACCTTCTTTCCGATCAGGAGCTGACAGTCCGCGGAAGCCGCAATCTGCGCGTTATGAGTGACGCAGATCACCTGAGCCGTCCTGGCGATCGATTTCAGTTTACCGGCGATACGGGTCGTTGTACTCCCGCTGATCCCCGTATCAATTTCATCAAAAATGATGGTCGCGATATCGTCCAGACCTGCGAGGACTACCTTAACAGCCAGCAAAACACGGGAAGCCTCCCCGCCGGATACAATTGAGACAAGTGGCATGGACGGCTCACCCGGATTGGGTGCGATGGTGAAGCGGATATGATGAGGATCAGCCGGGAGATCTCCCTGTTCAATGGGTTTTTCTTCGATTTCGACAGCAAAACGCGCATTTTTCATGTCAAGGTCGGCAAGCTCGCGGTTGATCTCTTTCTCCAGGCGGGAGCCGGCCTCCTGCCGCAGTTCAAACAGGGCTGATGATTGCGACCGCATTTGCCCCAGGAGTTGTTCCTTATCAGTCGAGAGCCCGGCCAGTTCTTCTTCGGTCGCATCAAGCCGCTCCAGTTCGAGCGCGGCCTTCTTACCATAGGCCACGACCTCTTCCAGTGTCGCTCCGTACTTTTCCTGAAGACGGCGCAGGACCTGCAACCGGCTGTTGGCCTTATCCAATTCTTCAGGATTGTCTTCCAGGCGGCCCGCGGTACGATCCAGGTCATAGCTGAGTTCGGTCAATTCGGTCTTCAACTCCACGGCACGGTCGCGCAACTCCTGCACACGTGTGCTGTAGCGGCTTGCGGCGTTCAAATCCGTGATGGCCCGGCCCAGGCGATCGGCAGCCGATTCACCCTCCGCTCCTGTAATCTCCGTGATTGCCCGGCCCAGAAGTTGCGCAATCTCCCGGACGGCTGACAAGGTTTTGATCTTTTTCAAGAGCTCCTCCTCCTCACCCGCAACCGGGCCGGTCTTTTGAATCTCCTCGGTTTGAAAAGAAAGAATGTCGCGCCTTCTGGCACGCGTTTCGGGATCGAGGAATAACTCCCCCAGCCGCCTTTCAATGGCCATCATCTCTTGCCGCATGGACGACCAAAATTCGAGTGACAGGGCAACCGGATCGCCAGCATAGGCGTCGAGCAGTGTTTTGTGAACCGATTCGCGGAAGATGGTCTGTTGATCATTCTGACTATGAATGGCCAGAAGCGGCTCCATTTGCTCACGCAAGTCACCGGCTGTCACCAGCTGGCCATTGATCTTGGCATAGCTCCGCCCGCTGTCGCGAAGCGTCCTGCCGACGACCCATTCCTTATCTGCTTCTCCTTCGTTTGACTGGTCAAGAAGGATGGTAACCGAAGCCTCTCCGGCCCCGGTCCGCAGCATTGTGCGGTCACTCCTGCCTCCCGACGCGAAATCCAGGGCATCGATTACGATGGATTTCCCCGCGCCTGTCTCTCCCGACAGAACTGTCAGACCCGGACCGAGGTCAAGCTCAGCATGTTCCACCAACGCAAAATTATCAATCTCTACGCGATGAATCATGTCTTGCGGCTTATCTTCTTTCGTCTTCCTGGAAGCTGATCTTGGCAATCTCATTCAGCTTTTTCCGCAATTTGACGGCTGATTCCTCGCCGTATGTCGCGATAAAAATCGTGTCATCGCCGGCAAGCGACCCGAGGATCTCCTCAAGGTACATGGAGTCAAGTGCAGAAGCTGCTCCCTGGGCCATTCCGGGAAGCGTTTTGATGACGACCAGGGAGTCCGCGCTGTTGATCGAAATAACAGCATCGGAGAAAACCCGCCTCATGCGGCCCGAAGCCGCTTCGCCGCTGTGGGTTAAAGCGACGTATTTCTGGGTTCCCTCCCCTGTCATGACTTTTACGATTCCAAGCTCCTTGATGTCCCTCGAAACGGTCGCCTGGGTCACATCCATTCCGATCGTCCGCAACGCGTCGACCAGGTCGGACTGCGTCTCAATGTTTCGCTCGCCTACAAGTTGCAGAATGCGCGACTGGCGTTGTTTTTTTGGCGCTTTTTTCATCGGCTTAGTCCCCTTTGCTGAATCTTTGCGGGAAGAGTTTTGAAAAATGAGTCTTCCCAAAGCCTGATATATTTCACTTTTCTTTCAGACGACTTGATATTGACGCGCGAACCTGATGACAATTCATACCCCCCGCGGCCGTCAACCGTCAGGAAGGCGCCGTCCTGGTTCGAAATCAGGCGCAAGACGATCCTGGCGCCGGCCCCGATGACATAGGAACGGTTCTGCATGGTGTGGGGGCAGATCGGCGTGACCAGGATGACGTCGGCCGTCGGCTGGACAATGGGGCCTCCCGCTGACAGGGAGTAGGCCGTTGAGCCGGTCGGTGTTGACACGATGACGCCGTCGCCGGGGATATTCTGGACGCGAATACCGTCAACCTCAAGGGCCGTGACAATGGATTTTGCACGGCTCCCACGTGCAATCACCACATCATTGAGGGCTTCATCGATCAATACCTTGTGGCCGCCCGTGTCAAAACAGGAAGACTCCAGCAGGGACCGGTCTTCAATTTCGTAATCACCCTCAACAAGGCGGGCGACCGCTTCATCCATCCGGTCGGGGTCAATTTCCTGTAAAAAACCGACGCTCCCAAGGTTGACGCCGGTCTTAGCCAAGTTTCTGGAACTCTCATGGTGAGCGGCCGACAGGAAGGTGCCGTCCCCCCCCAGGCATATCATCAGGTCACAGGTGACGTAGGAGTCACGGACCAGGCTTTCTTCAATCAGGTCGGGAACAATGGCCGGCTCAACTACTGCCGTCGAGCCAAATTTCAAGATAGTGGCTATCAGCCGGCGCGTTACTCCGAAGCCCGGATCTCTGTTTCGGTTAGGATAAAGGGCGATCCGCACGTCTTTCACCTTCCCTCAAGCAACCGACGCATCCTCTCCTCAATGCCTTTGACGTCGAGCAACGCTTGGGCCATCAAATCCGAACGCGTCGACTGCAGACTGGTCGGTATGCTCACTCCTGCATAATTTATCACCAGTCCCGGTATTTCGCAAGATACCTTAGCTGCTACATGAGAGCCGAAACCGCCATCCTCAATGCCCTCTTCAAGCAAAAGCAGCCGGCCGGTCCTATGTATAGATTCTAGCATACTTTCATAATCAAACGGGGAGGCGCAAAGACAGGAAAAGAGCTCAATTGAATACCCGCTGTCACCGGCTGTCAAGTTCAAGACAGCTTGCTCCGCCTCCCTGACGGTCGTTCCGAGTGCGACCACGGTCAGGTCGCTACCCTGGGTGACCCGCCTCAGGGCCTGCAAATCAGAAAGCTTAAGCCCGTCCAGGTTGCCGGGGACCTTGTAATAATCCCTGTTGCCAGCCAGATCGTGAGGATAGCGTATGAGGACAGGTCCGTCCTGTCTGCGCGCGCAAACCAGGGCCGCCCGCAGATCGGAATTTGAAGCGGGGGCCAGTACTGTCAGGTTGGGCAGGGGAAGTGCCATGGACAGGTCATAGAGCCCCTGATGTGTTTCTCCGTCTCCCCCGACAAGGCCCGCCCGGTCAACCGCCAGAACGACGGGAAGGTTTTGTAAACAAATATCATGGATCAGCTGATCGACGGCCCGCTGGAGGAAGGTGCTGTAGATCGCGACGAAGGGCCGCAACCCTCCGGCGGCCATACCGGCCGCCATGGTCAGGGCGTGCTGTTCAGCGATTCCCACGTCAAAAAACCTTTCCGGAAAGGCGTGGCTGAAAGGGATCAGGCCTGTCCCCTGCGCCATGGCCGCTGTCACCGCCACGATTTCACCATCATCCCTGGCCAGTTCGAGCAGAATTTCCCCGAAGCACTGGGAAAAGGTCTTGTCAAGGTCACCATTTTCGGGAAGCCGGCCATTACTGGTATCAAAGGGTTCCACACCATGAAAATTTTCCGGCTCATCCTCTGCGTAACAGTATCCCTTTCCCTTGACCGTTACCACGTGAAGAAGCACAGGGCCGCGGACCAGCCGCAGGGCGCGGAGGTGCCGCTCCAGTTCGGCGATGTTGTGACCGTCAACCGGCCCGTAATAGCGGAATCCGAGTTGTTCGAAAAGAACGCCCGACTCCCTCCCCCACGAACGCCAGCGGCGCTTCGTTCGCGCAATCATTCGGATCAGGGGACGTCCGATAAGCGGAATCCGGGACAGGCGTGTCTCCCACGCCGTCTTCAGCCTGATATAGCGCAGGCTGGTGCGCAATGACTCCAGATGCCGCGCCATGCCGCCCACCGCCTCATCGATGCACATATGGTTATCGTTCAGGACAATAAGCAGGTTCTCGCCGCTTTGGCCCGCATCCGACAGCGCCTCGAAAGCCATGCCGCCACCAAGCGCACCGTCACCGATCAGGGCAATGGTCTTGCTCAGGTTTCCCTTGGCGCGCTTGGCACGCGCAAGACCCAGGGCAGCGGAAATTGATGTGCTGCTGTGACCTGTATTGAATGCGTCATAGACGCTTTCCTTCCTTTTGGGAAAGCCTGACAAGCCATCCTTCAGGCGGATGGTGCGAAAGCTATCGCGCCTGTCCGTCAGAATTTTCCAGGCGTAGCTCTGGTGGCCCACATCAACAACGATTGAATCCTGGGGGTAGCGTCCGGTTGACAAGAGGGCGATGGTTAATTCGATCACACCCAGGTTGGGCGCAAGATGACCGCCGTTTTTTGAGACGGTTTCAATGATAAGCGACCGAATCTCTTCAGCCAGCCCGGCTTTTTGCTCAGCCGTCAATGCCTGCAGATCGGCTGTCCCCTTAAGCGAATGCAGAACCGGGTACTCCTTCAAGCTAGTTCTTCCTTTCAAGCAAAGCGCGCATCAAACTTTCAAGGGAGGCGGTATTGCAAGCCATTGCCTTGAGATTGTCAAGAGCGTCATCGACTTCCGAGGCCTTCTGGCCAAGGAGGGCTGTCGCCCCCTCCAGGCCAACCATGGTGACAAAGGTTTTTTTCCCCGCCAACTGGTCTTTTTTGGGCGTCTTGCCCAGTGTATCACGGTTTGAGACGCAATCAAGGATATCGTCTTTGATTTGAAAGGCAATACCCGCCGCCGTGCCCGCAAGGGCGAGCTGATCCATGACGCCGTCCCCCGCAGTGGCCAGACAGCCGCCCATGAGCAGGGCGGCGCGGATCAGGCAGGAGGTTTTCAGCTCCGACATCCACAGCACATCCGAAATGTCAACGCGTTCCCCAGGCATCTCTTCCAAGGCAAGATCCCTGTCCTGGCCGAGGATCATGCCCTCCCCGCCGGCTGCCTCCCCCAGTACCTGCATAGCCCTCAAGACGCCGGGAAGCGGGTTTTCCCTGCCAATCCGTATCATGAGCTCGTAGGCTCTGTTCAGAAGCAGATCGCCCGCCAGGATGGCGGTCGCCTCACCATAGACAATATGGCAGGCAGGGCGTCCCCGTCTGTAGTCGTCATTGTCCATGGAAGGCAGGTCATCGTGGATCAGCGAGTAGGTATGAACCATTTCAAGGGCAGCGGCAAAGGGCAAAGCTTCCTTGGGAAGCGGCCCCAGGAGGGCGCCTGCGGCAAAAAGCAGACGGGGCCTGACCCGCTTCCCGCCTGCCAGCAAGCTGTAACGCGCCGCTTCCCACACAGGGTAGGAACCGGACAGCGTGGGACTTAATTCCCCGTCCAGGAAAGCTTCCAGCTGATCGTAAGGAAAGTCATGCAGACCTGTGCCGTTCATGGAAGGCTCTGTCACTCACGCTCCCCGATCGGAACAAGCGTGCCTTCCGCATCAACAAGCTTGACCATTTCTTCTTTCATGCCGCGTAGTTTATCTGTGCAAAAGGACGACAAGGCAACCCCTTCGCGAAACAAGGCCATGGAGTCATCGAGTGAGGATTCCCCCCGCTCCAGTAATGTCACGATTTCCTCCAGGCGGCGGATTGCCTCCTCATGGGTCATATCCCGATCCACGTGATTGTTTTCCTTCTCCATTGTATCTGCTCCCTCATCCCTCTCCGGTCCGCTTTCAAGCAAGAGGACGTACGACCTCACAGCCCACCTGGCCATCCTTGAAAACCAGATCGACCTGATCGCCCTTGTCAAGCTCAGACCCCGCTGCCACCGCATGACCCCTTTCGTCCATCACCAAGGTATAGCCGCGTGAAAGGACGGCAAGCGGTGACAGAGCCTCGAGCGCCTTGTCTGCCTGGGCGATGCGGAAGACCTGCTGGTCCATATTCTTAATCGAGGCAGCCCGGACCCCGGTAG
>JAAZGN010000053.1 GCA_012511185.1 Clostridiaceae bacterium | reverse complement strand
TGGAGCCGGCAGGCTCCCGATAGGTGACAGGGAGCTGGCTTTGCTGTCCATAGACCATGGCCAGATTAATTTGCGGCAAGGACTCCTTGTCCCGGTTATAACCCCAACGCGCATATTCGTTTTGTTCCGCGTAAGAGGACACCGACGTGATGTCATAGCATAACCTGTCGCCTTTGGCTAATGCCCCTCCCCAAAGCCTAAAGAAGGTCTGCCGCACCTCCTCGTCGATCTTAGCCAGAAGCTCACTGATCCGTTGACTGCTCAAAAGTCTCTCTGCCGGCGATTCATGCTGTTGCAGCCACAGATCCGCGTTCGACAAGGCTTGTCCAGTGATGACGATGTACCAAGCCATCGCAAGGATATCCCGCCAAAGCTCGGGACTTGCCTTTCGTAAAACCGCGGACAAGCCGATCTCCCGGTCAACTTGCCTTAATAGCAGGGCAGGGCCCCATACGGTGGTAAAGGCCGTGACACCCGCATCTCCCGCTGCCAGCTCCTGTTCGCTGAAACGCCGGGAAGGAATAAAACTGCCGGTCATAGGATCGAGCTTGCCGATGCAAACCTGCTTGTTGCGGGCCTGCTGCTTATCCTTGTCCCAATAGCGCTCTAACACTTCATAGACATAGGTCGTCCCATTCGGGTGGCGCTGGTAGCTTAATTTTTAGCCTTCTAAGAACTTGTCCATAGTCATAATTTTGGCGATGGTTTAGCAGATGTCAACAGGTAGTTTGCCTTGAAATGACGCAACGATAGCAGTCATACAGCTTTAGATCGAAGCATAGTCATAATTTCAGGGGATTTTAAGGTACGAGCGGGAGCTACCACGGTGGCTCCCGCCCTTTTGATCCTCTGTTCCACATGAGCATTCACCTGAATCACTATACAACTTCAACAGGTCGTCTTGGCGTCATCTCGACGTGTCCTCTCAGCATGCGATTAGATGGAGCTCCTGGCGCAACGGACGGGTTGGCGTCCCCTTTTTCGATGAGTGATTGGCAGATCCTGCGTTCAGCTTGAATTGACCTGCGCGATGACCGCCTCAGGAGGTCTCCGTCTCATAAGGAATGCCGTTGTCATCGCACCATGATCGGGCAAGCTCACGGAAGGCTTCCAGCCGAAAGTCAAAGTAGCGGTCAGCAATCCCAAAATTATTGATGATGTCCTTAAAACGACGGTAAGGCTTTCGTCCCTTCAATGCGTTCAGGAGCCTTATCCTGTGCTCCTCATGGGCCAGGGACAGGCTGAAGCGCTCCATGATCCTGTACTCGTTGATGTCGTATTGATCGGGCAGGCAGACGTAGCGGTCCCCAGCTTCAATTTCATCGCTCAGGTCTTCATCTTCGTCACACCATGCATCGTCGCCTTCTGTGGGCAGATTCACAAGCTCTCCCGTTTCTTTGTTCAGAAATTGTTGCCAACCGTCCATGGTTCCTTCCAGGGCTTGGGCAATGGTCTCAATCTTTACAGGCATCCCTTTCATGTAATTTCCTCCAGCCGGGTGGTGACAGGGTATTCTTTCGCCTTCTGGTGCATCTCCTCGAACAGTGCCCGGGCACCGTCACCAAAGGAGACGGGCAATGGTTTGAGGAAGCTGTCGTAAATAAGCTTGTCCTTGAAGGGCAAGAGGACAGCTTCTACCAGAACAGGGAGTGGCGACTGTACGACGCTGGATACAGGCTCACTGATCCCCTTGACTCCGTACAGCCTGTTTTCTCCCTCGCTGTTGGTTCCCAAAAAGACCGCATACTCGTCCCTGTACTCGACAATCAGGAATTTGTCTATCCAGAATTTCGTTCGCCAGCTTCGCAACAGATCTATTTCCTCTTGGGGGAGTGCCATGTCGCGGATGTAGTGATCGATCAGGGAGGGGTTCTCCCACAGAACCTTCCTCACTTTATAGATCAGCTTCTGGTCGAGATTGTAGGGGTCGATCCCCCGTTTGGTTACGTGCTCATGTCGGTCTACGAAGTTGATCAGCCCCATCCAGGTTTCGTAAAACATGAGGCTCTCAGCCTCACTGATCTGGGCGGACCCCGATAATTCATATCTGGCGCAGCAATGTTTGTACTTCTTGCCACTCCCGCAAGGGCAGGGACTGTTGCGCCCAACCTTGACTGCCCCCTGAACGCGTGGGAAGTCGATGACTTTGTCAGGCCCACTTCCCATGATCTCGAGCATTTCAGCGGGAGTGTGGCCATTATTCTCCCAGATGCGTGTGTTGTTTACAGCGTGTACCAGGAGATCAAAGAAAGATTTCAACACATCCGGCTCAAACAACAAGCCATGTTTTTCCATGAGGGGTCCCAACTCACTGAACCCGTCGCCGAACATCATGTATTCTCTGATTTCAATAAAAGCGATCAGAATTTCCACTGAGTCGCCAAAGGTATCCAACAGGAAAAGCAAAGTCTCCTCCCAATGGATGTTGTCAACCAGATCGATACAGAGGTAGTCAAGCAACTCCTCTTGATCAGGGACATAGAGGGGTTTACCCGCCTGAGCGAGGATCAAATGGTCGGCGCCTACAAAGTCATCGAAAAAGATCGGATGGACCAGGTATTCTTTATAAAAAGCGTAATGGCCTTTTTTCAAAACCAGCGGCAAGAGGAGCACATAAACTTCCTCCGCGTCCGTCTGAGCCTCATTTTGCCGGTTGAAAATCATGACCAGATCCTCGCGTCTGACCGCACCGTAGAGGTTGACTGCTGCCAGGGCATAGGCGTCGAGTTGGGCTCGCACCCCGGACCTTCCGTAAGGGCAGCGGACTCGGTCCATCTCCCGGTTGTATTGATCAAAAATGGTTTTCACCTCAGTCTCAGTCATCCTGTTTATATCCCGCAAGAACATTCCTCAATACCTGATAGAAGTGCCAGAGGTTAGAGGATATCGATTCATTAAGGTATCGAAGCCCGTTGACAGCCGGACTTTCTGTTCGTTATCGCACAAGTCAGCGTCTTTCCGGTGAGGGACTCTTGCCCCGAGTTTCTCACGCTAAAAGAGGCAAAAGCCTCGTTACCCCTTGATTGCAAGGATTATAAGAACTTAATCAGCCTGTTTATTTATTGTATACCAACCTTTGGCGAAATCCCTCAGGGAACCACTGATTCATTCGATTATTGGACTTCGCTTACGGCAAAATGCAACCAACAAAGAAAGAGATAAATTGAGGTGCCCCCATGTCCCAACAAACCCTCAGTGATGTCGGATACAGCCGGCGGTTCCGTACCACTGGCTATTCCCGCTTAAACCAGACACCCCTTCTCGCTCAATCCCTACAGTAGAATCTCACTTTAATCGGACTCCCTCCCTTCAGAATATGTCCAGGATTTCGTCCGCACCCCGCCAGGCGGAAGTGAGAAACTCCACCGCTTACCCTCTGAATGAGATAGACGCAGATCAAAATGGTTCTTTCTTCGACAGTAAGGTGATTTCTCCCAAAAAGTGCAAACTTATCCCTGAATTGGGATAAGCTCACGGCCAGCCTGGGCCCAACCATAGAAATTTGCGCCCGCTATCAGGACGCAAAGCCGGTTCAGATTCTTTTCGGTCCCCCGTAAAGAACAGTTGAGAGAAACGGTGAGCCGGCTCAAGAAGAGGATGTCACAGCTTATGGCCTCCTTTTCATGGACTTCGCCCCACCCTTGCCGCCTGATTTTCTTTATTCCAGGGGGGGACTCTCCCCAGGCAGCGCGCCTGCTTTGACCAAGGCGTCCAGCCGTTTCAACAAACGGAACATGTAGCCATTTTGAAAAGAATCGATTAACTTGTCTTCGAGGAGCGTGCTGGTCAAAAGATAAAGGAGGAGGGAAACGATGGCCTCAAAATCCTGGGTTTCCACCTCAAGCTCAAAGATATCTTCCAGCCTGATGCCCTTATCTTTAAGTATGTCCAGCCAATCGTAATCTCTCTCGAAGGCTTGTGCGATGGAGTGACAAAGGTCGTCGCAATCGTAAGAGACGACAAGCTTATCAAAGCCGCCTTTGCCACCATAAATCAGGTAATCATCGGATAGGGGCTCACCATAGTACATGAACAAGGGCCCATGGTCTTCCAGATCCGGGATATGCCGGATGATTGCCTCGTAGGGATGTTTCATCATAAACCTCTTTCTTTCTCCTCCTATTCTTTGCCAAAGATCATTGCTGTCTTCTGTTTTCATGCACTGGAAGCAGGGCTGGTTTTCGCTGGTATGGATTCTTAATCTTTCAATCAAAATCAAGATAACACAAATGACCGGGGACGATTCGGCCAACGGTGCCCTGACCGAGTCAAGTTATTGTAGGTCAAAAGAGTAATTAATGGACTCCCCCAAGACCACCACCGGCAATTGCTTTTTGCAAACGATAGAGTGGTGTCCCTCTTTTGTTCGTCCAAGGAGCTGTTGTAGGTGACCCGCAGAACCGGTAATCCTGAAGACTGACTGCGGGCTTAGGGATTGTCGCTCCAGTTGGTTTTTGAGGCTTTTTGAACAGCTCGGAGGTCAACTCCCCTCCGTTGACCAGGAAGGCTCGTAAAGCAGCCATTTGAGCCGCTCCGTGACGGGACCAGCTCATGGCATGGGTGCTGAGCCTGGCGCTCAGGATATGGCCTACCAGCCCCTCCGCACAGCTAGCTCCTGTTGCATGCTTCGGGTCATTGGCAATCTCAATACCGTCCCAGTTATTGACCAGGTAATGGATAGTTTCCATGGCTGTCTCTTTTGAACAGATCTCCTCTGTGGCGCCGGCGCAGATCTCTAAAGCCATCTGATCGACCTTGGATTGATCCAGAAGCCTGTGGAGTCGGCACCATCGGGCAGGATCTTTGCGCTTCGGACAAGCCCTTCGCAAGGCCTTCTCCAGGTGAAACCTAAATTCCCGTACTTTTTGTAACGATAACCCACGTTAAGCCTCTAAAAGCATTATTACAACTCTATTACAGACAGATAGGGGTGGTTGACACAGGCCTCGAACATAGTTATAATAGAACTATGAATAGCACTCCTCACAAACGCGTCCACCAAAGGGCCGCCAATGGTACCGTCTATGTCTACGAGATTGTCGATTCCTATTGGGATAAAGAGAAAAAGCAAGCCCGAAATAAACAGGTATGCATCGGCAAACTCGATCCTGTGACCGGGGAACTCATCCCCTCCAAACGGCTGGGGCTGCACGGAGCTGCCGCCCTTGCCCCCAAGGTCACCGCAAGGACCACTGTCAGCGGCCCCGCTTTCTTGCTTCGGCTGGCCGGCCAGGAGTCAGGACTTGTCAAGACCTTGAGCAAAGCCTCTCCTGACCATTGGCAGGAGATCTTGTCTTTGGCCTGGTATGTGCTTGCCACAGGCAAGGCACTCACTCATGCAGACAGCTGGTGTCAAAACCATGAGGTACCCTCCAAAGCATCTTTAGGCAGTCAACGGATCAGCGAGCTTTTGGATCTCATCGATGAAGATGAACGCCAGCGGTTCTTTCAGCTTTGGGG
>JAAZGN010000052.1 GCA_012511185.1 Clostridiaceae bacterium | reverse complement strand
TTCAAGTCCTGTCACCTCGACCACAAGAAGGTCATGAATGGGTTTGACTCATTCATGACCTCCTGCCAGCTGAAACAGGTGAGGTGGTCAAATGGATATTCCCGAATTGATGACAAAAAACTTTTTTTACTTGAAAGGTGACGAGGTCTTTCATTCCTTTTTCGCCAATTCGGTCTACCCTTGGGAATTGCTGGATCGTATCGGCTCCTTCCTTCTTTTCCTGGGTTCGCAGCTCTCAGAGGAACAGTACATCCGGGCTGACAAGGATGTCTGGATCGCGCGTTCAGCGAAAGTCGCAGACTATACCACCATCCGTGGTCCTGCCATCATTGGTGAGGATAGTGAGGTGCGGCCCGGAGCCTTTATCCGGGGCAGTGTCTTTGTTGGCTCCCAATGTGTGGTAGGCAATGCGACGGAGATTAAGAATTCCATGTTACTCGGTAAGGTTGAAGCCCCCCACTTCAATTACATTGGTGACAGTATCCTCTCCTACGGTGCTCACTTGGGTGCCGGTGTCATCACATCCAACTTGCGCTCAGACCGCAAGGATATCAAAGTCCGCCTGGGTGACGAGGTGATGGAGTCCGGTCTTCGCAAGTTTGGCGCCATGATCGCTGAAAAGGTTGAAATAGGATGCAACGCTGTTTTGAACCCCGGCATCTTAATCGGGGCGGGAAGCATTATCTATCCACTTTCACTTGTGAGGCGAAGCGTTCCCCGCAATTCCATCTACAAAAACCAGGGTGAAGTGACACACCGTCAGCTTTTCGAATAAATCCACCCGGCAACCGGCCGGTTTGGCCTGTGTTAAAATACTGGCATGATTCCTGCTCTTATTATTCTCTTTTTGAGTGCGCTATTTCTCGTATGGCAAGGGACCCTGTCCCTGGAAGTCGGCTTTGCCCTTATGGCTTTTTCAATCAGCGCAACGATCTGGAAGCGGTTGCGGCGCGTCCAGATACTTCGGCGGATTCGCATGGAGTCAAAGGAGAGGAAGGCGAAATGGGGCGGGATCATGACGGTTGTCTCCGGCTTATCCAGTTTTACAGGCATGTCCTGCCATCTCTTCATTACGCGAAACGACGAGTTGGTTGTTGAAGATGTGGCTGGAATCCGGGTCATCCCCCTGTCTGAAGTCGAACGCATGGGCCTCCTCTATGGAAAAACCCTGAGCAGGCAGGGTGACCGGCAGCTCATGAGACAACTGGGATTTCGCACGATTCCCAATTTTTCCAGTGTCAGGGCTTGGGTCGAAAGAAATCCGAGAGCCCGCAACCGCCTTTTGCTGGTCGTTCGTTTCCAGGAACCCTTGAACCGGCTTGAGTATTCGGAGATGGTCGTGTTTTCAGACATAGAAAGCTACGGCAATCTGAGATCTTTTGCACTGCGGCCGGAAGTGGCGGTTAAAACAGCCATCCTGCCGAGACGCAGCAAGGTTAAAAGCGGATCCCTGCGAAAAATCACGGCGCCTGTCCTCGATGACAATATCCTGAAATGATATGGAGTGAATGAAAGACGATTATCCAGAATACACGGTAGAAAGAGAGCTTGAGGAGGTACGCCGGTGGAGTCAACTGTTTTGCGAAGAAAACCACAGGGCTCCCCGCTATCATATCCGGACCTTTGGTTGCCAGCAAAATGATCACGACAGCGAGATTGCGGCCGGTATTCTCGAAGAAATGGGTTTTGCCGGGACGCCACTGACCGATCATGCTGAACTCATTTTATTTAATACCTGTAGCGTCCGCGCCAGTGCCGATGACCGCTTCTTCGGCCATGTGGGCCGCCTGAAACCTTTAAAAAAAGGGCGCTTCCCCCTGGTTGGTGTTTTCGGATGCATGATGGAGCAGGCCATTCATCGCGACACCATCGCAAGGACCTTTCCCTACGTTGACTTTGTGCTGGGGGCAGGTGCCATGGAGCTTCTGCCGGAAACACTGAGCCATCTGCTCTTTTCCCCGTCACCGGGAAAAACAGTCGACCTGAGCGGCAAGGACAGTGATCCGTTCGCAAGGGGCCTGCCGGTCAGGCGGATACGGCCTCATCGGGCGCTCATTACTATCATGACAGGATGCAACAATTTTTGTTCCTACTGCATTGTTCCCTACACAAGGGGCCGGGAAAAGAGCCGTCCCTTTGAACAGATCCTGGAGGAAGCCCGGGGGGCGGTTCGGAGCGGCGCGGTTGAGATCATGCTGCTGGGCCAAAATGTCAATTCATACGGTAATGACATCAGGCGCAGGGGCGGGGAAGCCGTTAGCTTCGCTGACTTGCTCTGTGAGGTGGGCCGGATCGACTCTTTGGGAATCGTACGCTACATGACCTCGCATCCCAAAGATCTCTCCGATGATTTAATCGCAGTGATCGGCGCCCATCCTGTGATCGAGCCGCACATCCACCTTCCGATCCAATCGGGTAGTGACCGTATTTTGCAGCAAATGAACCGCCGTTACAGTGCGGCCCATTTTATGGAGCGGGTCCGAAAACTCCGTGCCAGCCGCCCCGGCATCACGATCACGACTGATTTGATCGTCGGATTTCCCGGTGAGACGGAGAAAGATTTTGAGGAAACGCTCCAAGTCATGGAAGAGCTTCGTTTTGACGCCGCCTTCACCTTTATCTACAGCCCAAGAACTGGAACGCCCGCGGCATCCAGATACCAGGTGTCCGCCCATCCCCTGGTCCAAGAGAGATTTGAACGCCTGGTGCAGCTGCAAAATAGAATAAGCCTCGAATCAAACAGCGCACTCGTCGGACTTACGGTCGATGTCCTGGCCGATGGCCCCAGCAGGCGCAATCCGCGTATTCTGTCAGGCCGAACCCGGGACGACCGCCTGGTTAATTTTTCCGTCGATGACATGACCTCTTTACAAGGCAAGGAAGGCTGTCGTGATCTTCCTCCTGCCGGAAGTTTTATACCCGTCAGAATTGAGCGGGCAGGTTCTTTTTCTTTGGAAGGCCGTGCCAGTATCATTTAGAATGGTTACCGGAGGCGTGGAGACAAGATGCATCTGACCTTTGACCGAATCGATAAAACACGCGTCACTCCCATGATGCGCCAGCTGATCGAGGAAAAGGAAAAGTACCCCGACTGCCTGATCTTTTTCCGACTTGGTGACTTCTATGAACTCTTTTTTGACGACGCCCTGACAGCTTCCCGCGAACTGGAACTGGCGCTGACGGGTCGGGACTGCGGCCTGGAGGAAAGAGCGCCTATGTGTGGTGTCCCTCATCACGCGGCGGATTCCTATCTCAAACGCCTGCTCTCGCGAGGTTACAAAGTGGCTATATGCGATCAGCTGGAAGATCCCGCCGAAGCGAAAGGCCTGGTTGACCGGGAGGTGGTGCGGGTATTGACTCCGGGTACGCAGATCGATCCGGATCAGCTCGATTCTTCCAGTTACCGTTATCTGTGCGCCATCTGCCAGGTCAGCGGGGCTTTCGGAATGGCTGCCTGTGACTTGTCCTCAGGCCGTTTTGCGACTACCGAGATGCTGTCCAACCAGGCAGAGGCGCAGTTGTTTGACGAGTTGTCACGCCTGCAGCCGGTCGAGTATCTTGTCAATGATCTTTTTGCTACCAACAAGCGCTTTCTCAGTCTTGTCGAACGGCAACAGGTGACCTATACAATTCTTTCCGATGAGCATTTTTCGCTGGAGAAGGCGCGCCAGGGAGGGCTTACCTTTG
Source organism: Clostridiaceae bacterium (assembly GCA_012511185.1). GTDB lineage: Bacteria > Bacillota > Clostridia > Saccharofermentanales > DTU023 > UBA4923. The sequence goes on along the minus strand of JAAZGN010000052.1, from coordinate 822 downwards.
CGGAATCCGAAATACTGTGGCCACGGGCATCCGCTGCCCTCATCTTCTACCTGGAAGAAACCCAGAAAAAAACACCTGACCAGATTGGCACTATCAAGCCCTACGTTTTGCGTGACTACATGCTGCTTGACAGGGCGACACGAAGTAATCTCGAAATAACGGAAACGATCCGGGACAGGAAGCGGCGCGGCAGCGTCCTCTGGGCGGTTGACCGCACACAAACTGCCATGGGCGCGAGATTGCTTCGCGCATGGCTGGAACAACCGCTGATCGACCGGGCCAGGATCCTCCGCCGCCAGTCTTCGGTCGCGTCATTGCAGGCCCGCTTTATTTCCAGGCAAGCGCTCCGCGACGCCTTGACCGGCCTTTATGATATCGAGCGCCTGTCAGGCAGGATCGCGTCTGCAACAGTGACGCCGCGGGATCTGGTTGCCTTGAGAGGGGTCCTTGCCCGCCTCCCTGGTCTTCGCGTCCTGCTGGAGGATCATGAGGACGAGGGCTTGACTGACCTGCGTGGCGCAATCGTTGAGCAAAAGGAGCTTGCCTCACTTTTATCCCTGGCCCTGGTCGACGATCCGCCACTCCTCATCACTGAAGGGGGCATCTTTCGACAGGGATACAAGGCAGAGCTTGATCAAGTGGCGGACGTTGCAGAACACGGCCGCGACTACGTTCTGTCCCTGGAAGCCAAGGAACGTGAAGCGACAGGTATCAAGAATCTGAAAGTCGGTTACAACCGGGTGTTCGGCTATTACTATGAAGTTTCGCGCGGTCAGCTGGACAAGGTTCCCGATTATTTCGTCCGCAAGCAGACCCTTGTCA
>JAAZGN010000051.1 GCA_012511185.1 Clostridiaceae bacterium | reverse complement strand
GGGTATATGTACGATATTAACCACCTTTACGAAGCGACCTCAGTCGAACACGCGGTTCAACTGCGCGTCGAACAGCCGCAGGCCAGGGTCATCAGCGGAGGATCCGATATGCTGATCAGCATCCGTGCCGGCGAACTGGCAGGCTGCGACCTGATCAGCCTCTACGGACTCAACCAACTCAGGGGCGTGTCGGTCGATGACGATGGCACCCTGCGCATCGGTACGCTGACCAGCTTTTCACAGCTGGCGGATGACCCCGTCATCCGGGAATTGATTCCCGTCCTGGGCGAGGCAGCCGGTACAGTCGGCGGCCCGCAGATCCGCAATATCGGGACCATCGGCGGGAATACCTGCAACGGCGTCACTTCAGCTGACACTGCCTCCACTCTCCTGGCCCATGATGCGGGCATGGAATTGACCGGCAGCCAAGGTGTGCGCCGGATCCCGCTGACCGGGTTCTATCTGGGCGTCAAGAAGGTTGACCTGGCTCCGGACGAAATCGCGACCGCCATCCTGATCCACCCGCAGCACTACAAGGGCTATCACGGTGCCTATTTCAAGTACGCCATGCGCGACGCCATGGACATCGCGACGAGCGGCTGCTCGGTCAATGTCAAGTTGAGCGGCGACAAGCAGACCATTGATGATGCCCGGATCAGTTACGGTGTCGCAGGCCCTGTCCCGCTGAGGACGCGGACGGCTGAACAGGCCGTTAAAGGAAAACCTGTCTCAGTGGACACCATCGAAGCTTTTGCGTCGGGCGCCCTCGAGGATGTCAACCCCAGAACCAGCTGGCGGGCGACAAGGGAATTCCGCCTGCATATCCAGGGAGAACTGGCGCGCCGCTGCCTTGTCGAATCGATCCGGCGCGCGGGAGGTAAAGCGTAATGACTCATGTTCAATACAAACCAATCAGCTTCACGTTAAACGGCAAACAAGTAACAGCGTCCATCGACGTGCGCGAATCCCTGGCAGATGTCCTCCGTGTCGAGTTCGGCATGACCTCGGTCAAAAAAGGATGCGAAGTCGGCGAATGCGGGGCCTGCACTGTTCTGATCGATGGAAAACCTTACGACTCCTGCATCTTCCTGGCTGCCTGGATCGATGGCAAAGAGGTGCTGACACTGGAGGGCTTGATGGATGAGGAAGGTAATATCGCTGATATTCAACAGGCTTTCATCGATGAGGCTGCCATTCAATGCGGTTTTTGCACCCCCGGTTTCATCATGTCGGCAGAGCACCTCCTGCGCGGGGGCGGGCGCCACTCACGTAATGAAATCCGAAGAGAGCTTTCCGGCAATATGTGCCGCTGTACCGGATACCAAAACATCATCAATGCAGTTGAAAAAACAATGAACAAACGTTTGGAAGAGACGGAAGCGGGCGATTAGCCCGCTCCCGTCCAGCAGTACGACGTCTGAAAAACGGACTCCCTTCAGGTCCGTTTTTTAGTTGCCGTAGCCTACATAGATCTGCACCCAATAGTACTTATAAGGTGTGCCGGTGTCGTGATAACAGGCGACGCCGATTTCCGAGTACTTGGGGTTGAGAAGATTCTTGCGGTGTGCATCTGAATTCATCCAGGCGTTAACAACATTGGCCGGTGTCCGCTGGCCTGCCGCAAGGTTTTCGCCTGCACAGCCGTATTTAACCTTGATGGCAGTGACCCACCGCGTGCCATCCGGCCTTTCGTGTGAAAATTTTTCAACGATCTCAAGGGCACGCACAGCGGCCGAAGAGCGAAGCGACGCATTCATGGTCACCGGACCCGCGCCGTTGGCCGCCCGTTCTATATTGACCAGCCGGATGACTTCAGTCTCAAAGTCGGAGCAATAGTATCCGTTCAAATTTGTCGTTGCCGGGGCTGCGGACGTGGTTGCCTCCAGGCTGGTGGCCTCGGTTCTAGCGATTGTGGTTGTGGTTTCGGTTGTTGTCACAGGCTTGGTCGTGGGTGGCGGCTTGGTCGCCGTCGTGACTGTGGTGGTCGCTGAAGGCTCCGTGGTTGTGGTCGTCCTTGTCGGTGGCAGTGTCTTGCCCGTGGTCACTTTTTTCCTGGACGGGGCGGTCGGTTCAGGCCGTGCCGGCTGCGTTTGCGCAGGCTCTGTCCGGCTCGTTTCCTCAGTTTTCATTTCATCAAAAACGCGTAGACCTTTGACCGGTTCTACCTGCCTTAACCCGAAGCACTTGAGGCAGCCACCAGCGTCTGCTTCGCCTTCCCATGTTTGCTGATTAACGGTAAGGCGAAGTCTGAAATCGTCTTCCTGGACATTCAACACGCCGCGAGCAGCAACCCCGGTCGTCTGGTTGACGAAGTTGGCTAAAATGAGGACTAGTGCCGCTATTATGATTGGCTTTTTCATTTTGTTTTCCCGAAGAACCAGCTTGGTAGTTCTTTGAATTGCCTTGATCAGCGAATAGGTACAATGATAATACTAATTAAATATAAGTATGTCAATAGGCAATTCGATTCATTATCCGAGATGTTCAGAATATATCTATGTATACAAGAATATTTATTCATTTCTAGCCCTGCCTGACTTTTCGACGCAATTTTCTACTCGATTGATTCTTCCATTTTTCGTATTATAATTACTGGAGGAGGAGAGAATTATGACTGGATCAAATTTTACCCTGGACCATATCCAGGAACGCAGCAGCATCCGTGCTTACACAGACAAGGCACTGTCCCCGGCTGAAGTTGAAAGACTGAAACAGGCGGTGCTGGCTGCGCCCACGGCCCGCAACCGGCAAGAGCTCCGTTATTCCTTCATCACCGACAAAAAGCGAGTGGAAGCCTTGGACGGGCGGATCTTTCATTTTTGTGACGTCGAAATGAAAGAGGTTATGGCCAAGCGGCAGTCGGGCAGTTTTTTTTACGGGGCACCACTGGTCGTCGTCATCAGCGCCAAGGACACGTCCTGGGCTGACCTTGACGCCGGCATCGCCGTCCAGACACTGGCGATTGCAGCTCAGGCCATGGGGCTTTCGAGTGTTATCCTCGGTATGCCCCGCCTGGCCTTCAAGCCGGATGATCCCGAAAACTGCCGGACGCTCCTGGGGATGGAGGAGGACGAGCGCTTCTGCATCGCCATTGCGATCGGTCATGGGGCGGCAGAAAAAGAGCCGCACGCGCATAAGCCGGAGCACATACGCCTTTTTGACTAGGATCTTCTGGATGCGAAAGCTCTGAAAGAGGGTACGCCATACCCTCTTTTTTGCGCAAACCTTCATGTTATGATGAAGCATCCGATTAATCGGACGGAGGTTATTTATGGACTGGGCATTCTGGCCAATCGTTGCCATCGCAGTTTCCCTCGGCGCTTTCGCGATCGGCTTCCGCTTCTATCTCTACATCAAGAAACTGCCGAGCGCCAACAAGGAAATCGACCGCTTCGGAAAACTGATCCGGGACGGCGCCATGGCCTTTCTCAGGACGGAAAACAGGGTGCTGACCCGCTTTATCCTGGTAACAACCGCCCTTATTGTCCTCTTCCTGCCACCCATCTGGCAGACCAGTTCGGTCATCGGCAATCTTGGCATGGGGTTTTGTTATATCTGCGGCGCGGTCTTTTCCGGTATGGCCGGCTATGTCGGCATGCAGGTGGCAACCATAGCCAATGTCAAGACGGCATCCGCTGCGGAACGCGGCTTGACCCACGCCTACCGCGCAGGTTTTCGCGGAGGCGCCGTCATGGGCCTGGCCATAGTCGGCACCTGCCTTCTCGGCACATCGATTGTCTATCTGATATTCCCCGGCAATCCAAACTTCCTGCTGGCCTTCAGCTTTGGAGCCAGCTCCCTGGCCCTCTTCGCCAAGGCGGGAGGCGGCATCTTTACCAAGACAGCTGACATCGCCGCCGACCTGACAGGTAAAGTTGAGCTGGGCATTCCGGAAGACGATCCGAGAAACCCTGCGGTCATCGCAGACAATGTCGGCGATAATGTCGGTGATGTGGCCGGCATGGGGGCTGACCTCTTCGATTCGAATGTTGCGGCCATTGCCGCTGCCCTTGTCCTCGCCCTCGACCTTGGCCAGATTCCCTTTATTTTCATGACATCCGCCATGGGCCTGCTGGCATCAATGGCCGGCGTCTTTTTCTCCAACGTCAAAGAGCAAGGGAGCCCGGGCCGCGCGCTCAACCGCGGCACCTACATCACGACCGGACTCTTCTTTGTTCTCACCCTGCTCGGCACTTACTTTTTCAACTTTGAAATCCGCCTTTGGGGGGCTGCCATGGTTGGTCTTCTGGCCGGCACGGTCATCGGCTTTTCCTCCGAGCTTTTCACCTCGGATGAGGGCAAGCGTGTCAAGGCTGGTGCCCGCATTTCCCAGCAAGGCCCCGCCTTTACCATCCTTTCCGGCTTTAGCTACGGCTTGCTGTCAAGCTTTCCCGCCCTGATCGGGATCGGTGGCGCCGCGCTTGCCGCTTACAAAATATGCGAGCCCCTGGGTGCTGATTACGCTGTTTATGGCATCGCGCTGGCCGCCGTCGGTATGCTCTCCATCATCGGCCTGATCACAGCGAATGACGCTTACGGACCCATCGTTGACAATGCGCGCGGCTTGAGCGAAATGAGCGGCCTTGGCGAGAAGGTGCTCGCTGTCACCGACGAACTGGACGCCGCAGGCAATACTGCCAAGGCCATCACCAAAGGCTTTTCGATCGGCGCGGCCGGCCTGACCGTCATCGCCCTTCTCGCCGCCTACCGCGAGACCCTGGCCAATATCATGGGCACCGATGTCCTGGCCGGTTTCGATATTCTCGACCCCCTGGTCTTTTTCGGCATGATCGTAGGTGTCGGCGTGCCGGCAGTCTTTTCGGCCATGCTGATGATGGGTGTCAACCG
>JAAZGN010000050.1 GCA_012511185.1 Clostridiaceae bacterium | reverse complement strand
TGTCATACTGGGCTTCGACAAAGGAGTCGGTCGCCAGGATGACGATATCGCAGAGGTCTTTACGGACAACCCCGGTGATGTCACCGGTGATGATGACGGGCGGCCGGTCCCCCCGTTCAATGCCCAGATACGAATAGACTTCCTGACCGATGAGTTTGTCCCACCGGTCGCAAACACCGGAGATGACAAGTCCCTCCTTGGAGGCGATCATCTTTCCGATGCCGCTGCCCATGGCGCCGAAGCCCCACAAGGCCACCCTGATATTCCTCATATGCTACCCTCCTCCCTCCTGGTACCTGTTGCCTGTTTGGCGCTGAGCGAATATTACAAACTGATGTGTGTGCCTGTTTTCCCCGCGATTCCGTCACGTGCACAATCCAGTGACGTGATCAGGGCGGTGCGGCCCTTGCCGGATTTTGCGAAGGCAACGCTGGCCTCCACCTTGGGCAACATGGAACCGGGCGCGAAATGCCCTTCCTCCACGTACTGTTCCATTTCCGCAACCGTGACGCGATCCAGCCACTTCTCTTGCGGCTTGCCGTAATTCAAGGCCACCTTTTCAACCGCTGTCAGAATGATCAGGTAGTCCGCGTTGACAATCTCCGCCAGCACTTCCGAGGCGAAGTCCTTGTCAATGACGGCAGCCACACCCTCCAGGTGATCCCCTTCACGAACCACAGGGATGCCCCCGCCGCCTACTGTGATGACGACCTGGCCGTCACGGATCAGGGCGTTGACCGTCCGGTCCTCAACGACGGCAACCGGTTTCGGGGAGGCGACTACACGGCGGTAACCGCGTCCGGCATCCTCTTTCATGATGAAGCCGGTTTTCTCCGCGATCTGCTCCGCTTCCTCCTTGCTGTAAAAGGAGCCGATCGGCTTGGTCGGATTCTGAAAAGCGGGATCATTTTTATCCACCACAACCTGTGTCACCACGGTCGCGACAGGCCTGTCCAAACCACGTGAGAGCAGCTCCTCGCGGAGCGCGTTTTGCAGGTGGTAGCCGATATAGCCCTGGCTCATGGCACCGCATTCGGGAAAAGGCATGGCCGGCACCACACCGCTGTCAAAGGCCAGGTTGATCATGCCCACCTGTGGCCCGTTGCCGTGAGCCAGGACCAGTTCATGCCCCTCCGCGATTAAGTCTGCGAGGGGGACGGCTGTCTGGCGGACGAGTTGGCGCTGTTCCTGCGCTGTATTGCCAAGGGCATTGCCGCCCAAGGCGACGACGATACGTTTTTTCACAAATAGCCTCCGTGGTTAAGTATTGACACTTGTCGTGTTATGATCAGCGACCGATCGTGGCGACCATGATCGCCTTAATCGAGTGCAGACGGTTTTCAGCCTGGTCAAAGACGCGGGAATGCTTGCTGCGGAAGACTTCATCCGAACACTCCATGGCGGCCAGACCGTATTCCTCATGTATTTGCCTGCCGATCGTGGTATTGAGGTCATGAAAGGCAGGCAGGCAGTGAAGGAAGATGACGTCGGCGTTTCCGGTCAACTCCACCATTTTCATATTGACTTGGTAGTCCCTGAGCTGGCGGATCCGCTCTCCAAACATGGCCTCTTCGCCCATGGAAACCCAGACATCGGTATAGAGGACATCGGCGCCCCTGACAATGTCAAGACTTTCAGAGCACTCGATGCTTCCGCCCGTCTCTTTCGCCACCACTTTCATATCCGCCACAAGCCCCTCATCCGGCCACAGCCTGCGGGGAGCAAAAGCGGCGAAATCCATGCCCAGCTTGGCACAGCCGATCATGAGCGAGTTGCCCATGTTGTTGCGGGCGTCGCCGGCGTAAACCAGTTTGACCCGGTTGAGAGGTTTCGGTACGTATTCGCGGATGGTCATCATGTCGGCCAGGATCTGCGTCGGATGGTAGAGATCCGTCAGCCCGTTCCAGACCGGTACGCCGGCGTGGGCAGCCAGCTCTTCAACCGTTTCCTGGGCGAAGCCCCGGAACTCAATGCCGTCATAAAAGCGGCCCAGTACTTTAGCCGTATCTCCGACCGATTCCTTCTTATTCATCTGCGAGTCGCCGGACCCCAGGAAAGTTACCCCTGCCCCTTCATCCATGGCTGCCACTTCGAATGCGCATCGCGTCCTCGTCGAGGTTTTTTCAAAGAGAAGGACAACATTTTTCCCCCTGAGCAGATCGCCGGGGATACCAAGTCTTTTTTTTGTTTTGAGCTCGGACGCCAGGTCGAGAAGCCATCGGATTTCATCGGATGAAAAGTCCTTAAGTGTGAGAAAATGTCTGCCTTTCAAGCTAATGGCCATGAATAATCTCCTTTTCTTTTGCTTGCCGACATAAGACTAGCCCATAAATTAAAATAATACAATTTGGTCACACCTGCGCATTTCGCGCCCTTCTGCCGCCTGCGACCGGGTCCCCCAAACCGGTCATACGACCCTGTTCGAGCACACGGGCATTGTCAGGCGGCTCCAAGGCCTTACGGGCATTTTGCCCGACCGGAAGGACGGTCTTGCCCAAGTCGTGGATATTGTCGATGATCTTGAAAATAATCTCCACCAGCAGGGCAAATGGAAGTTTTTAAGCTTGGGTTCACCAAAAATAAAGGGAACACCCCTGCCTGCCCACCGGAAATGGGTTACCGGCAAGTCCTGCGGTCAAGATGCGCTGTGCTGACGTCCTAGTCGACGTCTTCCCGCCACAGGGGCTGGGTCATGCAACGCGGACCGCCGCGTCCGCGGGACAATTCAGACGACACGATTTCATGGACTATTACGCCCGCTTCCCGAAGCAGCCGGTTGGTGACCCGGTTGCGGTCGTAAACAATTACTTCGCCGGGCGCGATGGCCAGCGTATTGGCTCCATCATTCCATTGCTCGCGTTGCGAATCGATCCGGCTCCGCCCGCCGCAGCGGACCAACTCCACCTCATTCAAACGCAGGTAGGTTTTGAGAATGGACGGGAGGTTATTTCCGAGATTCTTGATCCGCAACTCCTCCCGTGCATTAACCGTAATGTCGTAGAGTTCCAAAGGCCCTTCGATTTCGGGATGGATGGTGAAGATCTCGCGGTCGACCATGGTGAAGACTGTGTCCAGGTGCATGAAAGCCCGGCGCTCGGGAATCATGAAAACCAGGACATGACGGAAACCGTCATCGGCAGTCAGGACGCGCTGCGCCAGGGTCTTGACAGCTGCTGTTTCGGTTCGCTGGGAGATACCGACAGCCAGGACCTCTCTGGATAGAATGAGGATGTCACCTCCCTCCAGGGTGGCGTTTTCCCCGCGGCTGAAGTAGAGGGGGACTTGCTTAAACAGGGGGTGGTATTTGATGACATAATCGGGGATAAGCGATTCGCGCTGCCGCGTTTCCGCCCACATGCAATTGACCGAGACGCCACGGCCGATGACCGACATGGGATCGCGTGTGAAGTAGAGATTCGGCATGGGATCGAAGAGCAGCATCTTCTTGCGGTCAAGCAGGTCGAGTGATGTTCCATTCTTCCGGTAATCTTCACGTCTCAGCCCTGCCATGACAAAGGAAACAAGCTTTTGAATGTCTTCCATGGAGAGCAAATGCTCATAAAGGTGTGGCAAAGACGGCAAAAAAACGTGGGCTTCACTTAAAAAATCGTTGAGAAATTCGAGGCGATGCGCAGGATCAGCAAGCACTTCTGCTAAAATGTCATTGGAGTAATAGACTTCGGCGCCCGATTTTTCCAAAATATCGACGAACTGATCATGCTCATCGCCGGCCGCGATATGGTCCGGTATGTCTTCGAAAAGAAACTCTTTCATGGTCGGTGGCGTCAGATTGTCCAGTTCGGGTCCCGGGCGGTGAACAATCACGCGCCTTAACTTCCCAATTTCGGAATACACATTTACGCCGTTTCGATCAGCCATAGACACCTCCGGTCAATTGGATGCGACTGGAGGGGGATCAATGGGAAATACAGGATTTTGTCAAATTCCCCCTCAGACAAAACCACCTCGTGTCTTATTATAAACGCGTCCGGTAGACATTCGCAACCATCAGAGTTGACCGCGCCGTTCCTCTATGTGACGCCTGCGTTTTGCAATCTCCTGCTCAACGATCATGTCTTTGACCTTCATCAGCCGCGTCAGGTTGCCACGTTCATTCTCATCCATCTTCATGGTAATGGAGCGGATTGTCTCCTCCAGTGAAGGAATCATGACATATTCCAGTGAGTTGACCCGGCGCCTGGTCCGCTCAATTTCCGCTGCCATGAGATGGACCTTGTGTTCCATGGTAGCCAATTTCATCATAAAGGGCAGTGCTTCATGGAGGGAATCGACCGCTTGATCCAATTCACCCGTCACGGATGCCAAACCGTACGGAAGCGCTCTTTTCCTCGCCTTTCCCTCCGGATCCTCCGGGAAGAGGATGACCGGGGTCTGGACACTCATGGTATTCTCGCGGCCGACCGTCACGCAAAGCGGAGGGCCTTCCGCCATCAGGGCGCCATCAACCAGCAGGGGGCCGTTAATCGCCCGGGCCAGCATCATCTCCTTATGCGCCCGCTCAATGATTTTTTCTGTTTCGCGCCTCAGTTCGTCCACTTCCAACACCAGAGTCAGGAACTGGCGCATCAGTTCGTCACGCTTATCTTTCAAGAGCTTGTGACCGCGGCGCGCGACGCGGAGCTGTTCCTTCAGGCGGAGCAGCTCCATGCGGTTGGGGTTGACGCGCATAATGGCCATCAGCCGTCAACCTCCTCCGGAGTGTCCTCATAATACTGATCGATGTATTCCTGGTGGACCCGCTTCAATTCATTGGCCGGCAACATGGACAGAAGTTTCCAGCCGATGGAAAGGGTCTCCTCAATGGAGCGGTTGGCATCGAATCCCTGGGAGACATAGGACTCTTCAAAGGCGACGGAAAAGCCGGCGTAGATAAGATCCAGTTCGATCAGGGCCTCTTCGCCGAGAATAATCTGGAGGTCGCGTGCATCTTTTCCACGCGAATAGGCAGCAAAAAGCTGATTCATGGTATCGGCGTGATCGGCCCGTGTCTTGCCCTCTCCGATCCCCTTGTCTTTCAAACGCGAAAGTGATGGCAGCACATCGATGGGCGGCTGGATCCCGCGACGATGGAGGTCGCGCGACAAGATAACCTGGCCTTCCGTGATGTAGCCGGTCAGGTCGGGAATGGGGTGGGTCTTGTCATCGTCGGGCATGGTCAGGATGGGTACGAAGGTGATCGAGCCCCTGCGGTTCTTGATGCGTCCGGCGCGCTCGTAGATGCTGGCCAGGTCGGTGTAAAGGTAGCCCGGATAGCCGCGCCGGCCCGGTACCTCTTTCCTGGCCGCCGACACCTCGCGAAGGGCTTCGGCGTAATAGGTGATATCGGTCATGAGGACCAGCACATGCATGTCAAGATCAAAGGCCAGGTACTCGGCGGCCGTCAGCGCCATGCGGGGGGTGGCGATGCGCTCGATGGCGGGATCATCGGCCAGATTGATGAACATAACGGAGCGGTCAATAGCTCCGGTGCGCCGGAAGTCATTGATGAAAAAGTCGGCTTCCTCAAAGGTAATGCCCATGGCGGCGAAAACGACGGCAAAATCCTCCTCACTGTTCAGCACACCGGACTGTCGGGCGATCTGGGCGGCCAGCTGGGCATGGGGTAGTCCGGCACCCGAGAAGATGGGCAGCTTCTGGCCCCTGACCAGAGTGTTCAAGCCATCGATGGCTGAAACCCCTGTTTGGATGAATTCGTTGGGATAGTCGCGCGCGGCCGGGTTGATGGGTGTACCATTGATGTCGCGCATGGCCTCGGGGATGATGTCCAGCCCACCGTCCTTGGGCCTGCCCATACCGTCAAAAATCCGTCCGAGCAAGTCGGGTGACACGCCGAGCTCGAGCCCGTGCCCTAAAAACCGGACTGTGCTTCTTTCGATATTGAGCCCGATGGAACTCTCAAAAAGCTGAACCAGGGCGTCCGTGCCCTCGATTTCAAGCACCCGGCAGTGGCGCAGCCTGCCATCCTCAAGCTCAATTTCCCCCAGTTCGTCAAATTTGACATTCTCAACGCCGCGAACCAGCATCAAAGGTCCCGTTACTTCCTCGATGGTGCGATATTCTCTCGCCATAAGTCTCAACCTTCCTAGCCTGCCAGCCCGCCCAGCTCGGCGAGCAGCTGCTCTTTTCTCTGCTCAAACCAGCGGTCGACTTCCTGTTCCGGAACATATTTGAAGCGCGCGACATCGGCGCGGATGGGAAGCTTCATAATGGCCGCGAAATCGGCCGACCGGGCCAGGGCTTTTTGCGCCTCGTAGTAAAACAGCATAACCAGCGACAACATTTTGTACTGCTTGTTTATGGAGGTGTATGTGTCGATGTCATCGAATGAGTTCTGGTGGAGGAAGTCCTCGCGCAAAGACCGCGCCGACTCCAGCTTCAGCCTGTCCATGTCGGACAGTGCGTCCTGTCCGATCAGGCGGACGATCTCTTCCAGTTCGGATTCCTCCTGTAAGAGGGTCATGGCATCCAGCCTGGTCCGGCTGAAATCGGGGGCGATCCGGTCATTAATCCAGCTGTCAATTTTGGTCTGATAGAGCGAATAGCTGGTCAGCCAGTTGATGGCAGGGAAGTGGCGCTTGTAAGCCAGGTTGGAATCCAAACTCCAAAAGACCTGAACAATCCTCAGTGTCGACTGGGCCACCGGGTCGGACAGGTCACCGCCCGGGGGCGAGACGGCGCCGATGGCCGTCAATACACCGACACGCTCTTCATCATCCCCGCAAAGGCAATGGACCATGCCCGCCCGCTCATAAAAACCGGCCAGCCGCGATCCCAGATAGGCCGGGTAACCCTCTTCACCCGGCATCTCCTCGAGCCGTCCCGACATCTCGCGCAAGGCTTCGGCCCAGCGTGAAGTCGAGTCAGCCATCAGGGAGACGGAATAGCCCATGTCACGAAAATACTCCGCGATGGTGATCCCCGTATAGATGGAGGCTTCACGCGCAGCCACGGGCATGTCGGAGGTATTGGCGATCAGTATGGTCCGTTTCATCAGGGGGTAACCCGACTTGGGATCTTTCAACTGGGGGAACTCCATGAGGACATCGGTCATTTCGTTGCCGCGTTCGCCGCAGCCGATGTAGACAACCACGTCGGCCTGGGCCCATTTTGCCAGCTGGTGCTGGATGACCGTCTTGCCGCTCCCGAAGGGGCCCGGCACGGCCGCTGTCCCGCCCTGGGCGACGGGGAAGAAGGTGTCGATGGGGCGCTGTCCCGTGATCAGCGGTTCGACCGGGGAAATCTTCTCGCGGTAGGGCCGGCCGATGCGGACGGGCCAGCGCTGGATCAGGGTGATCTCGACGCGTCCGGACCGGTCATCTTCGAGTACAGCCACGACATCGGTAACCTTGAAGCTGCCCGCCTTGATCTCCTTGAGGATGCCGGACCGGCCGGGCGCCACCATAATACGATGCTCCATCAGTTCAGTTTCAGGCACGGTACCGATGATGTCCCCTCCCGTGACCCGGTCACCTTCTTTTTTGACCGGTTTGAATTCCCATACCTTGTCACGGTTCAGGGCGGGTGCGAAGGCGCCGCGCGTGATCCGGTCGCCCTCCATGTCAACCAGGATGTCGAGCGGGCGCTGGATCCCGTCAAAGATCCCTCCGATCAGACCCGGCCCGAGCTCAACCGACAAGGGTGTCCCGCGTGAGACGACGCTTTCGCCCGGTCCCAGGCCCGCTGTTTCCTCATAGACCTGGACTGACGCCTCGTCGCCGTGCATTTCGATGATTTCGCCAATTAACCGCTTTTCCGATACTTCAACGACATCGAACATGTCGGCGTCACGCATTCCTTTTGCGACGACCAGGGGGCCGGACACCTTGACAATTTCGCCCTGACTTCTTCTATCCATGGAATCTCTCCCTTTATCTGCTGCTCACTAACAAAACTTACGCATCCCCGGACATTACTGACGCTGTCCGATCATATCAATTCCTGTCGCCTTACGGATCGCTGTCCGAAGCTCCAGCCCCCCCAGCCAGGCCTGGCGCCGGGCCGACGGGATGATGGTGACAACGGGCAGGTAGCGGAGGCGCCAAGCAGCAAGGCGGGACCCCATCTTTTCAGCCAGATCCTCCGTCATGAAGATCACCGCATAGGCCTCTTCCGCCCACCGGTTGAGGACCTGCTCGGCATCATCGGCATCGGCCGTTTCGAAAACACTCAAACCGAGTGCGCGAAAACCACCAACGCTGTCGTGTTCACCGAGGGCCCCTATTTTTTGTTCCATTACTGCCCTGCTCCTAAAAATCCCGACGGAGCGGGCCGACCGCCTCTCGGCTCAACCCGTCTGTCAATGCTGCCATAACAATCCGTACGTTTTTAAACTCACACTCCCGGGCCATGATGTAGGCGATGACCCTGGGAGGCCCCGAGAGTGTCCGGGACCCAGCTTCCAGATAACCGAAAAGGAGGCGGTCCCCATCCAGTGAAAACGTGGAGGCGCCGCCTTCCCCATAGGCGATGAGCTGGCCGGACAGTGGCTGGTAGGGTGTTTTTTCAAGGCCTTCCCTGATTGCTTCAACAGGGGCGTCAAAGAAGGAAAGCCAGGTCTCCCTCCGGATGATTCCATTGGGCAGGAGGCTGTCGGCATAGACCGGATACTCCATAGCCCTGGCCCTCACCCGAAGGAGGGTTCCGAGGTTGGTAAGATCTCTTACCCGATCAAAGTAGCCTGCCAGCCAGGTGTCTTCAAAGCCTGCCGCTATCTTTGCAATCAGGGCATGAATGTCGCGGTCGACCGACCGGTCGATGGAGGCTGCGTCATAAGCGGCCAGATAGGCCTCTTTTGCCCTCGAAACAATAGCTTGGCCCCAGGCCGGAAGGCCTTTTTCCTTTTCGCTGCGCACGACCGCCCACCAAAGGGTGTCCGCCGGGATCAGGGACGGTCTCAGCAGCCAGGACTTGAACGCGTCTTCTGCAGGCGGATCGGCTAAATAAGTTGCTTTCAGGGACGTCTTCAGATTATGCGCGTCATTAGGCAAAAGCAGTACCTGATGATAACCATCATCGGGGGTCACTTCCTCAAGAAGCTCATAGAGCCGGCAGCTTTCATCCATGACCATCCCGTCAACGGTATCCTTTTGCGGGTAACGGTGTTCGAGCAAAAGGCGTCTGACGTCATCCACCGTCTCCGCGGCATAAAGCCGATCGAGTCCCGGTCGGCCGAACAGATCCTTTTCGAGGAACCACACCCTGCCGGTGGCATGCTCCCAGGATCCCGCCTTATCCTTACGTACGCCTGGCAGAGGGATTGCTATCTGCTGACGCTTTTTAGCCATCCCGTCCTGCCCCTTCCCTGCCTGATCCGAGGAAATCCAAGGCCGACCGCGCCAACTCAGCCCGGTGATCACGCACCACCACGTCATAGGTCAGATTATCGCAGATACGGCTGTGTGAGACCATGACCCCTCCCGCAAAATCGCCATCTTGCGTGGCAATGGTAAAGCGGCCTTGCGGCAATGCCTCAAGGAGATCTTCACCCAGTTCGGTCCGGTCGGCAGCTGATAAAGTTATGACACCTTCCTCAAGATTCAAGGAACGGATCCAGCCCGCATAAAGCCTGACACGCTCCGGGGCGGCTTTCCCCTGCAACAGCTGGAGGGCCCGCCGGATGACCTGGTCGGCCAAGGCCTGCTTGCGCTCAAGGGCCTGCTTGCGCCGCAAGGCGTCAGCCACGCTCTCTCCTTTTTTGACGATCAGCTCCGCATCGTGCTGTGCCCGTTCCCGGGCTTCATCAAGAATCTTTCCGCACTCTTTTTCGGCATTTGAAATCTCCTGGTCGATCAGGATCTGCGTTTCAGCGACCAAGGCTTCAACTTCAGATTCTGCCTCTGCCAGAATGTGGCGCTTGATTCGATCGATTCCTTCCACCTTGTCAGCGCTCCCTCTTTTTATGCCCCGCCCAGGCGGGTTCAAACCGCAATGCCCAGTACGCCGAGAATGGTCGCAAGAAGTGCGAGAATGGCATAGGTTTCAACCATGACAGCCAGGACGATGGCGCTGCCGCTCGCTTGACCGTGCTTAGTCACCAGAGCCATGCCGGCTTCCGCTACATTACCCTGATGAAAGGCGGATAGAAGACCGATCACAGCGACAGGGAGCGATGCCAGCAGGAAGAGCAGGCCTTGTTGCGTACTGATCGCAATGTTGCCGCTCAGCATACCCGAGTGATTCATGATCATGAACCAGCCGAGGAGGCCGTAGATGCCTTGTGTCCCGGGAAGCGCCTGCAAAATCAGCAGTTTGCCGAACATGGACGGGTCTTCCGACATGATGCCGGAAGCGATCTGGCCAAGTTTGCTGACAACCTTGGCCGAGCCGTAGCCAGGCAGAATGACCGCCAGGGTAGCTGCAAGATAGACCAGAAGCGGACCAATGATGGATACCATAACTTTCCTCCAAATACCAACCGCTGCAGGTTGGCTCGTTAATTGCCCGACCGCTTGCGTTCAGGCTATTTCAAGAAGCGATGGCCGCTTCTTCCTTCACTGTTTCCGCATTTGCCTTCTTATCTTCGATCCTGATGTAGGTGGTCGAGCGCCTCAAGGGATTCCAGAAGGATCCTCCACCGATAAAAAACTTGCCGAACATTTCCACATATTGCAAACGGCAGGAGTGGACAAAGGCCGACAGGGCGGAAAGAGCCAGGTTGAGCGTATGGCCAAATACGCCGATCAGGGCGAAGAGGATGTAGCCGAATACCGACGCCCCCCCCAGCATGCCCAGCATATTGACGACGGTGGCGATGACACTGGTTGCCAGGACCAGGGCCAGGACGCGTGCATAAGAAAGAATATCACTCAGGTAAGAGGTAATCCCGTACAGGGTGCCAAGCCCCTTGAGCAGCCGCTTGAAGGGGTTTTTAATCCCGTGGCCGGCGAAGATGAGCCCGAAGGCTACGCCGGCTATGGCCATCCACTGGCCTACACTTTTGAGCAGGGCCACCGTTGTGGCCTGGTCGGAAAGAGCACCTGCTCCCAGCATCAGGCCCAGTCCCGGAATAATCAGGTACCAGGTCACCGAATCGGCCAGCCCGCCGATCAGATTGCCTTTCATCTTCTCATTTCTAATATGAATGCCCAGGCCGAAAAAAAGATGGATCACTCCAAATATCATGCTGAAAAGGAGCAGTTTAACGGGCGAATCCATGGGGTTGAACCAGAGAACAGGAAAGTCCGCCCTGCCCTGGGTCACAGCTGTGATCATGTCACCGAAAAATCCACCAAACATAAAGCCCCATATCACCGAGGAAATGCCGGAGATGAAGAGCATCATGCTCATCTGGCGTGTTTTACCCTCCACCTTCTTTTTGAAGAGCATGTAGGCCGTGCCGGCCATCAACATGGACCCGTAGCCGACATCACTCAGCATCATGCCAAAGAGAATCATGTAGAAGGGGGCCATGACCGGCATGGGATCCGTTTCCTGGCTGCTGGGCGCACCGTACATCTCAAGCACGATCTCAAAGGCCCGCACCAGGAGATTGTTTTTCAGCTTGACGGGAGTTTCCTCACCCTCTCTTGCCGGCCGGCAAGACCAGGCCAAGTTGAACTGCTCTGCCAGCTGGCGGCCGATTTTTTCCGCCTGGTCGGCGATAACCCAGACCTGCAGAAAAAAGGTGTAGGTCCCGTCTTGCGTCATTCCCCCGGCCCCTGCCCGGTCGTAGCGAACAAGCAAGTAGTCGTGGCAGGTCATGAGGCGGCCGCATCGGTCCGCCATCTATTCCAAACAGTTTTCCGGCTCCTTGTACTCCGTTTCCAGCTTTTCGATCCGGTCCCTGAGCGAATTGATTGTTACCTCGGCTGTGCCTGTAAAAGGTAGTTTGGGGATCTCATGGAAAGCACAGGAGGCCAGGCGGGCCCGGACACGCGGAAGCTGTTCGTTCAAGCTAATAATGGCAGTTTTAGCGGGAAATACGCCCGTTTCTTCCAAAAGATGGACCGCCGCAAGCGGGAAATCCCGCAGCAAATCGGTTTGAAAGGAGTCAAGCGAAGTGGCATCCATGAAGGTACCGAAAATGACCGATGTCCGGAAGCTTGTCTGTTCCGTCAGGTCGAGAGTGATTCCGGACCAGGGCAGGAGCTGTGCGATCTGCTGCTCAAGAAGGGTAACCTGGTGCAGGATGGACTCCTCTTGGGCAATCAAGGTTTCGTAGTGGGAAACAAGATCTCTGAGCTCCGCCTCTTCGCGTTCTGTGAAAGAAAACTCCTCTTCGGTGACCGACAGTTTCTTGACCGACAGCTGTCTGGCAGAGAGAAAGCGTTTTTGCAAACCCTCAATAGTACGGACAAGCCGCGCCCGCGTCTCAAAATTGTCGGCATTGGCCGCCACCTGTGGGGAGCGGTCATCCTTAATCCCGCTCCTGTCGATCTCCACCGCTCCCAGGCGCATCAGTGCGTCGATTATCTTGTCACGATCCTCCCGCACTCCCAGGATCGTCATTTTGCTCATTTTAACGATGCTCAAGGAGGGTTATAATCCTTTCAGCAAGTGCGGTGGCCGCCTCGTTCAGCAAGCTCTCAGAAAGCCCGGACGATTGGAGATCGCCGGAAGCGGAGGCGCCAGCTACCAGGTCCTGGTACCGCGCCTGTGCTTCTTCCATTCGCTCCTGCCGGATCTTTCCCGCCAGCAGATACGCCTGATCAATCTTGTCAACTGCTTCTTGCCGTGCAGTCTGGCGCTTTAATTGTGATTTTTCGCGTGCCTCTTCAACCCGCAAAACAGCTTCTGATTCTGTTTCTTTGATTTCATCCAAAAAATCAAGGTCCGCCACGGGCAACCCTCCCCAAGGTGCACAGTTCACACCTTCCATACATTAACCGGTTCCGGGCAACAAAAAGCAAAGCCTCGCCGGCCCATAAACAAAATAAGGTTAGCATAAAACCTCTTAAAACGAAAGGTGCGGACTGAACAGTTTTCCTGTCAATGACCGGAAAGGAAGCGGTCAAAGTGATTGTCCCTTGACCAGGCATAACGGCTGTAATCCGTCAGCAGGGCAACGAATCCTTCTTCATCCGGATAAGCGCGCCAGATGATCTCGTCATCGGGGAGGTTGACAAAATGACCCGGATCACAGTAAAGAGAGGGGGTCGATTCAATCGCAAAACGAATGGGAGGGACATCCCGGTCGTCGAGAAATGACAGTCCGTTCCGGGACAGGATCAGCTTTCCGAACCGCTCCGTACATGCGGGGTCATCGCTTTCACCAAGATTTTCCAGGAGAATCATCCGACATCCGCTTTCCAGGGATCGGTCCGAAAGGAGTTCCTCTTCCATCCGCTTCCGCTGCCAGGACGCGTGCTCAAGCGGGTGATCGAAAGGGGCCGGTGAACCGGGTGAGGCACTGAAGAAACCGGCCGCATCAACGCGCAGACTCAGTTCACAGACCGAACAGAAGAGTTTTCTTTTTTCGCTGCGCATGGCAAGAGGCCGGTCACAGGATGGGCACCAGTGACAGATGTAGGAAAGTTTTTCCGCCCGCCGTCTTGAAAAAAACCGGACCGGACGCTTTCGCTCCGACTGCCAGGCATAGTCGTCCACATTCAAGACCTTGACAAGCCGTCCCTGGATTTCATCAACCGAAAACCTGACTGTCTCCTCAGCGGTCAAGAGCAGCCGGGTCTTGACCTCCATCCTGCCTGGCCGGGGCAATCCTGCCCAGCGCGGCCAGCCCAGGTAGCCGCCGCGGCAAATGACTGCCGCAACAGGCGCCTTCAGATGTTTGATCAGCTTGGCGGTCGCCAGCCCGAAGGGGGTCATATTGCCTGCCATGGACCGCTGCGTTTCGGGATAGAGCGCAACCGAACACTTGTGGGCGATTGTGAGAATAATCTCCTTGGTCGTTGAGAAGTTAACCCGAAAGGGTTTGATCTCGATGATGCCCAGCTTCCTGAAAATCGCGCCCAGAACTTTCCAGTTGGCGATTTCCTGACCCGCGACAAAACGGATGCGTTGGTCAGGCATTGCCGCCGCGCAGACAGCCGGATCAAAGTAGGCAACATGATTGCCCACGATAAAAAAAGGCCCGTTGGATGCGGCAAGAGCAGGATCCCGCTCACAGCGGATCCGGTAGAGAAGTTTGAATAAAATACGCATAAGGAACAGAAAAAAACCGTAAGCAAATGGTTTTGGCGCTCTGATTGCCTGATGGTCGACTTCTCCCTTTTGCTTTTTTCTGGTCAATATGGCGTCCCCTTTTCATTTATGCCACATTATTTTAACATCTTGGCGCTAGAGTTGGGGCAAGGTCCGGTGATGATCCGGAAAGGTCTGTTTAGAAGGTTCGGGGATTACCGATGGCAAGATATTGTTTCTACTGCGGGCGCGAGCTGGAAGATAATGAAAAATGCGATTGCCGCACGCGATCAGGAGTGACAGGCGGAAGCAGGAATACTTCTTCCGCAAACCGTGAATGGGCAGCTGATCATTCTGCTGCAGACAAAGAGCCGGGGAGAACCTCATCGGATCCTTTCAGTTCCGGTAACTGGCAACACCGCGAGGAGAATATACCGCCGAAAAGGAAGCGCAAAAACCAGCAGGACGGCGCTTCCTCCTATTACAGCCGCACGCCCGCTGACCGGGCCCGGCACCTGCAATCTTTCCTTCGTTTTTTCGCCGCTCCGGCGGACACCATGTCGGGCGAACTCTCGCCACATTGGACTCGCTCCCACTCAATCTGGCTGGCGGTTACGGTCGCCCTGTCAGGTCTCCACTACATGGTTTTAAACCGCAGTCTGACGGCGCTTGTGACCGGCCAGGGAGTTGAGTTGAGTGTCGGCGAATCCTTGCTGTCCTGGCTTACCGGGTCGGTCTTCATCGGCCTGATTCTCATCCTTTTTACCTTAACGCTCTGGCTTCTCGCCCGTTTTCTCTACCGCCAGGGCGGCCTGCCCTTCCTCCATGCGCTTGCGGCCGGCAGGACATCGTGGAAGTATCTGACCTTGTTCTTTCTTCTGGCCCTGCCCTCTCTTTTCACGGGAGGCGCTGTCTACGGGTTTGTCCTGGCACTGATGGGTCTCGTTTTTGCCGTCATGGTGCACGCGAAACAGGTCGCCGCCCTGACGCATCTGGATGAGAACAGGACCTGGCAGCTCTCCTACCTTGCCATCATCATCTTCTCGGGCATTTTGTCCTCTGTCACCACCCTGGTGCGCATGCTCAATGTAGTGAAATAAGCCGGTCAGCCCTTCCGGCAAAAACTGCTATAATTGGTGGCGCTGATTGGAGAGGGGACTTTCTTCACTGTGTTGACAAAACTGAAAAGACAATACCATTGGCTGCTGGAAAAATATTGGCGCGAGTACATCGTCGTCACAATCTGCGTCACCCTCAATTACCTGGTTTCCGTTTTGCCGCCCTGGTTTGCGGGCCATGCCGCCGACCGGATATTCGCTTCCAACCTGACCGTCGGGAGCCTTCTGGCCTATGTCGCCATCATGCTCATGGTGACTGTCCTCGCCTACGTGTCCGGCTACTTCTGGTCCTATTACCTGGTCAAAGCTTATGACGTAACGGAACTTATGGCGCGGCAGCGGACATTCTCGAAACTGCTCAACCAAAACGCACCCTTTTTCCTGGCCCAGTCGACGGGAAGCCTGATGGGAAAATCGACCAATGACGTCGCCTCCATCGCCGAGATGGCGGGCTTTGGCATGATGATGCTCTTTGACTCGACCCTCTACCAGCTGGTGATTCTCGCCATCATGGCCATCAACGGCTCCTGGCAGCTGACCCTGCTGACCTTCCTGCCCTACCCCTTCCTTATTTTCTTATCCAGGAAAATCGGCAAGCTGCTTTATTCGGAATACGACTTGGCCCAGCAGGCTTTTGACGACATCAATGACCACGTCCTTGAGAACATCCAGGGAATCCGGGTCATCCGGGCCTTCGTCATGGAGGATCAGGAAGGCAAACAGTTTGCTGAACGCACTTCCCATCTCTTCCGGCAGAACATGAAGGTGGCCAGGCTCGACGCCCTCTTTATGCCGGCGTCACGCCTGATCCAGGGAACCTCCTTTATCATCGCGCTCCTTTTCGGCGCCAGACTTATTGGCCAGGGCACCATCACCATCGGCCAGCTCATGTCCCATGTCTTCTACCTGGGCATGCTGGCCTGGCCCATGATTGCCATGGGGGAGTTGATCAACATTGCCCAGCAGGCGACCGCCTCCATGGACCGGGTCCAGGAAATCTGGGA
>JAAZGN010000002.1 GCA_012511185.1 Clostridiaceae bacterium | reverse complement strand
GAGGGGGACCATTCGGTGATAATACTTGGGGCGCCGACAAGGGCGCGTTCATGAACAATAAATGCCGGGGGAGGTTTACCGATGGCTGTACCTAAACGCAAGTGGTCCAAGAAGCGATCACGCACGCATCGTGCGAACTGGAAGATCAATCCGGTTAATCTTGTGCGTTGCCCGCAGTGCCATTCGCTGAAAGCGCCGCACCGCGTCTGCAAGGTGTGCGGATATTACGACGGGCGCCAAGTTATTTCTGTCGACGACGGAAAAAAATAACGGAAGCATTCAAAGGTGAAAAATGAGGAGCAGCGCGCCCGAGGCACGTTGCTTTTTGTTGGTTCGAAAGAGGAGGGTAAATAAGTTGGCTGCACCGGTTTTGGCTATCGTGGGCCGGCCCAATGTCGGTAAATCGACTCTTTTCAACGCCCTGATCGGGAGGCGTACGGCCATCGTCGGACCCGAACCGGGCGTCACGCGCGACCGGGTCATGGGAGACTGCGACTGGAACGGCCTGTCCTTTACCGTCATCGATACGGGCGGGATCGAGTTTGCCGCCGATGACATGCAGCGCCTCGTTTTCGACCAGGTGGAGGTCGCCATCGAGATGGCTGATGTAATCTGCTTTCTGACCGACCTTCACGCGGGCCTTTCCGACATCGAGTTCAAGATCGCCGACATGCTGAGAAAAAGCGGTAAACTAATTGTTGTCGCAGTCAATAAGGCCGATCAGCCGGGAAGCGAGCCGCTGGAGTTCTACCAATTTTACGAGCTCGGCTTCGCTGAAACACTGGCCATTTCAGCCAGCCACAAGCTGGGTCTTTCGGAGCTGCTGGACGCCGTGACGGCCCCCATGGAAAAAAGTACGGCCGATGAAGAGGAAAGCGACTACATCACGGTAGCCGTCACAGGGCGGCCCAATGTGGGCAAGTCATCGCTCGCCAACCGCCTGGTCGGCCAGGAGCGGAGCATCGTTTCGGATATCCCGGGGACCACCCGGGACGCCATCGACAGCTTTGTCGAGAATGAATACGGCCGCTTCTTGATTTACGATACCGC
This sequence comes from Clostridiaceae bacterium, assembly GCA_012511185.1. Lineage (GTDB taxonomy): Bacteria > Bacillota > Clostridia > Saccharofermentanales > DTU023 > UBA4923. The sequence goes on along the minus strand of JAAZGN010000002.1, from coordinate 1,604 downwards.
CGGGCTGCGCCGCAAGGCCCGGATTGACGGGCAGATCGAGTATGTCTCGGCCCTTCGCTCAAGGCGCAGCGTGGAGGAGGCCGACGTCTCGATTATCATGATTGATGCGATGGAGGGGCCGGCCGAACAGGACACCAAAGTGGCGGGGCTTGCTCATAATGATGGAAAGGCATCCATTATTCTGATCAACAAGTGGGATTTGGTTGATCCACAAGAGACACCCATGGGCGACTACGAGGAGAAAGTCAGGCGGCGCTTCGAGTTTATGCCCTACGCGCCTGTCCTCTTCGTCTCGGTCAAAACCGGCTTGAACCTTGACAAGCTGTGGCCTCTGGTCCTTCGTGTCCATGAATCGTCCAGACGCCGCGTGTCGACCAGTGTCCTGAACGAGGTGATCGCCGAGGCCATCGTCCAGCACGCGACGCCACAGCAGAAGGGGCGCCATCTGCGTATTTACTATGCCACGCAGGGGTCGGTCTCGCCGCCGACCTTCATCTTCTTTGTCAATGACAAAAGGTTGCTCCACTTTTCCTATGAGCGGTATCTGGAGAACAGGCTGCGGGCCAATTTCGACTTCTTCGGGACACCACTCCGCTTCATCTGGAAGGGACGGGCCGCGCGCGATGAGTCGGCATCGCGGATCACCCCTGACTGATGACTGCGTGCTAGACTGTTGGCATGGATAAAGACCAAAGGGAAGGCAGCAGGAGCAACTTGATAAGGCGGCCGTCCGGTTCGCCGCCCCCACTCGCCGTCGTCGATACCAGGAGAAAAGTTGAAATCCAGGAGCGGCGGGCAATGCGGCGGACGGCACCCATGGCGGCAGTTGCCATGCTGGTGTCCACTTTCCTGGCTTGCGGTTTTCTGGCGCTTGGAAAAATGGGGCACCTTGTGGCGGCCTCCGACTACATGGCGGGATTTGAGTCCTTTTCGTTGCGCGCCCTGATCCTTTACGGTCTTCTTCCCCTGGTCACGGCATCTCTGATGCTGGCCATTTACAGGCCGCCCCTCTGGCTGGTGGCTGGCACCAGGCCCCCGCTCACAGTGCTTTTTGCCGCCCCGGCGGCTGGTTTTTTAGCCGGCTGGCTTATCTGGTGTGTGGTTCAGCTGGCGCTATCCTTTGTCCCGTCATGGAGCAACTGGCTTGCGATCCCCCTCATCTGGCAGGCGGGAAGCCAGTATCTCGGCCGGGCTCCTCTTTTCCTTGTCCTGACTTTTATGGTGGCGGTGGTCCTGCCGGCGACCTCACATGAATTTCTGCACAGGGGGGTCATTATGCCGGTCTTTACAGCCAAAGATCTGCCTTTTTACAGGAACATCCTGCCAGCGCTCCTGGCGGCGGCCATCAGCTTCGATCTTGCCGGTCTGGCCGTTGCTGTCCTTTTATCACTCCTGGCCGCCTGGGCGCGTACTGCAAGCGGGTCCCTGCTCGCGTCGTCACTTCTGTCGGCAGGCTTAGGAGCCGCCATGCTGCTTGCGCAGCCCCTGTTCGGTTTGCTCAGCGAGACGATCCTCAAAATGCCACTGATTGATCCTTTGCGCGTCCGCGTCTTTCTTGTAACCATGATTTTGATTCTGCTCGTGCTCCTGCTGGCTCCCCTCAT
>JAAZGN010000049.1 GCA_012511185.1 Clostridiaceae bacterium | reverse complement strand
GGTCAAAACTAACCGTTTACCATGCTACCACTTCATCCGGCCCGCTGCACTGAAGAGGCCTGAGGGGCGGGTGCCATTTGGCACCCGCCCCTCACCTCCAGCTCATGCTCCCATTTAGCTGTCGTCGCCGCCGACATCTTTGAAGTCAGCCTCGTAGGTGCCGGGCTCTTCTTGTTGCGGAGCTTCCTCATGTTCAGGCGGGGCCTGTTGCTGAGCCTTCTGGTACATGGCCTCTGAAGCCTTGTAAACGACCTGGCTAAGCGATTCCATGTCCTGCTTCATGGCCTCCAGGTCACCTCTGCCGTGGCTGTCGCGCAGCTTGGTCAGGTGCTCATCAATGGCCTGCTTATCGGCATCCTCAAATTTGTCGCCGGACTCCTTCAGGAGTTTTTCCGTTTCGTAGATGGTTGTCTCCGCACGGTTTTTGGTGTCGACTTCGTCCTTCCTCTTGCGGTCTTCCTCAGCAAAGCGTTCCGCGTCCTTGATGGCCTGATCGATGTCGGAGTCGGACAGGTTGGACGAGGCTGTGATGGTAATGTGCTGGGTCCGGTTGGTCCCCTTGTCGATGGCTGAAACATTGACAATACCATTGGCGTCAATGTCAAAACTGACCTCGATCTGGGGAATCCCGCGCGGCGCGGGAGCGATCCCGTCCAGGTTGAAGCGCCCCAAGGACTTGTTTCCCGCAGCCATCTCACGCTCGCCCTGGAGCACGTGAACCTCGACCTGAGTCTGCCCGTCGGCTGCCGTCGAGAAAATGCGTTTCTTACTGGTCGGAATCCGGGTATTGCGGTCAATCATGCGTGTCATGACGCCACCCAGGGTTTCAATTCCGAGTGAGAGCGGCGTTACGTCGATCAGGACCATATCATCGATGTCTCCGGCCAGGATTCCCGCCTGAATGGCGGCACCCATGGCCACACATTCGTCCGGGTTGATGCCCTTGAAGGGATCCTTGCCAAAGTACTGACGTACCATTTCCTGGACAGCAGGAATTCGCGTCGATCCGCCTACCAGCAGAATCTTGTCAATGTCTTTCGGCTTCATACCGGCGTCTGACATGGCCGCATTGAGCGGACCCTTGGTCTTTTCGATCAGGTCGGCCGTCATGTCGTCGAACTTGGCCCGTGAAAGTGACAGATCCAGGTGTTTGGGTCCGTCCTGATCGGCTGTGATAAAGGGCAGGTTGATCGATGCGGTCAAGACGTTCGACAGTTCGACCTTGGCCTTTTCAGCGGCCTCACGCAGCCTTTGCATGGCCAGGCGGTCGGATGAAAGATCGACACCCTGATCCTTTTTCATGGTTTCGACCATCCAGTCGACGATCTTGTTATCGAAGTCATCACCGCCCAGGCGGGTGTTGCCGGATGTCGATTTTACTTCAAAGACACCGTCGCCAATCTCAAGGATTGAAACGTCAAAGGTTCCGCCGCCCAAGTCAAAGATGACGATCTTCTGGTCGTTCTCCTTGTCGAGGCCGTAAGCCAGCGAAGCCGCCGTCGGCTCGTTGATGATCCGGTCCACTGTAAGGCCGGCGATTTTTCCGGCGTCCTTGGTCGCCTGGCGTTGCGAGTCTGAGAAATAAGCCGGTACCGTCACGACGGCGTGCGTCACCGTTTCACCCAGATAGGCCTCCGCGTCGTGTTTCAATTTCTGAAGGATCATGGCGGAAATCTCCGGCGGTGTGTAAGTCTTGCCATCGATCACTATCTTGTGATCGGTCCCCATCTCCCGCTTGACTGACATGACCGTGCGCTCGGGGTTCTTCTGCGCCTGGTTTTTAGCAATCTGCCCGACCAGACGCTCTCCTGTATTGGTAAAGGCAACAACGGATGGCGTTGTACGGTTGCCTTCCGCGTTCACGATGACAACCGGCTCACCACCTTCCATCACTGATACGACGGAGTTGGTCGTCCCCAAGTCAATTCCTATTATTTTGCTCATCTTTTTTTCCTCTTTTCATTAACTGATTCGTTTGTCCGCGCCTTCTTCCAAACCATCCCATGCCGGCGCGGTAAGCCGGAACAGTGAGATTATTCTCTTTTTCAGTTAACCACCCTGACCATGCCGTGGCGGATCACGCGGTCTCCCTTGCGGTAGCCCTTCTGGTAGACCTCAACGATATAATTATCCGGCAGCTCCTCGTCTTCATTGTGAATGACAACCTGATGGAAGTTGGGATCGAACTCCGATCCTTCGCCGTCGATTTCTGTCACACCGAGTTTCTGCAAGACCTCGTCCAGCTGCTGGGCGATCAGAACAAGCCCTTGCGCAAACTCGCGTGTCTCGTCTCTTTCGCTACTTTCTGCCGCCTTGACAGCAGCGTCAACGCTGTCGACAACCGGAAGCAGTGCACGGATGGTATCAATGACGGCTTCTTCATAGCCTGCTGCCTGGTTCTGCCGCGATCTTCTTCTGAAGTTATCGAAGTCGGCGCAGACCCGCAAGTAGCGGTCATTCAGTTCGCGCAACTCCTCTTCAGATGTTATTTCTTCCCCCTCTTGCGGCTCCATGGCCACATCGACTTCCCGGGACGGCTCCGTGGCGGCCGTTTCCTGTTCTTTTGCCTTTTCTTCTTGGTCGCTCATCGCTATTCCTCTGTTTTTCCCTCTTTTTGGCCGGACGACCCGTCGTTGCTGTCCGGGTGTCCGTAATGTTCGCCGGCAGCCTCCATCAGTGCCTTGTTGACAAAGCTGATCTGAGAAATGATCCTGCCGTATTGCATCCGTTTCGGTCCGATGACACCGATCTGGCCCGAGATCTGGCGGCCGATCCGGTAGGTTGTCGTAATAAAAGACATGTCCTCCATACCGTCGAGCGCTATTTCCTGCCCGATCCGAACCATGTAGGAGGGTTTGGTCCGCTGAACCGAGAGCGCTGACTCCTCCCCGCTTTCGACTGCCTCAAGACAATCAAGATTCCAGTCACACCCCTCAGCCTGGCGTTCTTCCTGCTCCTGCCTCATCTCCATCATGTAACCGGCGACCATCTGTTCCTGGTGGACGGCGCGGTAGAAACGGTTGGCACGATCCACATTACGGAATTCCGGTTGTTTTAAAAGGTGATGTCTGCCATCCATGAAGATCTCGATCTTCTCCGTCTGTTTGATGGCGACATAAGCCTCGTAGAGTACCTGGTTGACCAGGGCTTCGGGAAGGCCCGTTTCCCCTGCGGCTGACGAAATAGTAACAAGGGTGATGTCATCCAGCTTCTTTCCGGCCAGACAGCGCTCCACCGCGCGGCCGATGCTATCGAGCTGTTTTTCGTCGATCATGGCGGGAATCCGGATGAGGCGGTCATGGACAACGCCGGCAGAAAGCACTAGGACAACGATCGCCCGGCCCGGCTCAATCATCATGATTTTGATCTGTTCCAGACTGGAATCCGAGTATTGCGGCGACAGGGCGACCGACAGGTAATTCGTCTTGCCGGCCAGGTATTCTGCTGCCCGCTCGATCAGCTCCCTGGCCTCATCGAGATTTTTCAGGAGAAAATCGCGAATTCCCGACGCTTCCTGCGGGGAAATCTCAGGCAGGGAAAGCATGTTGTCCACATAGGCGCGGTAACCCCTGTCTGAAGGCATCCTGCCCGCGGATGTGTGAGGTTTTTCCAGATATCCCATCTCTTCGAGTTCAGCCATTTCGTGGCGGATGGTGGCCGAGGAGTATTTGAGCTTGTGGCGGTCAACGAGCGACTTAGAGCCGACCGGTTCGGCCGTCTCGACATAATCGTCCACAATGGCTTTGAGGATTTGTTTCTTGCGCTCGTCCATGGGATCATCCTTTTCAAGTATTAGCACTCGAACGCGTCGAGTGCCAATACGACTTTAACACCTCCATGTAAGGCTGTCAATCAAAGGGGTGTGACGAAAGTGACAAAGAGGTGAAAATTATCTGAATTCTCGATAAACTGCTTCAGAGCAATTCCCGGGCGACAAGATCAGCAAAATCGAAACCTTTTTCCGTCAGCCGGATGCAGGCTTTTTCACAAACAAGCAAGCCCCGCCCTTGGAGCGACCGGAGACGGTCGCCAAAGACCTGGTCATAATCGATCCCGTGCCGCTCCTTGAACCGGGAGCGGGTCACGCCGTCCAGGAGTCGAAGCCCCAAAACCATGGTCTCAATGCGGGCCGACGCTTCATCGACCCTCTCTTCAATCGATGTCATGCCAAAGGGCCCCTCCCCGGCATCTTCCGTCCGGGCCAACCATTGTTCAAGTGAGGCGGGGTTGCATCGCCTGACCCCTCCCATATAGCTGGCAGCGGCGGGGCCGGCCGCCATGTAAGGATCAGCTTCCCAATAAGTGAGGTTGTGGCGCGAACGGGCACCCGGTTTAGCAAAGTTGCTAATCTCGTAATGTTCAAAGCCCTGCGACTTCAATGAAGCGGTCACCTGGTACGTCATCTCGCGCTCCAGGCCATCTTGTGGAAAGAGCTCGGGGCTGGCTCTAAAAAGGAAATCAAAAGGTGTCCCTTCGGCAATGCAGAGCGCATAGGATGAGACGTGGTCGACCGGAAGTGACCGAACCATGTCAAGTGTCTCAAGGATATTCTCAAGGGTCTGCCCTGGAAGACCGGTCATGAGATCCACGGCGATGTGTTCAAAGCCCGCTCGTGATGCGGCAGCTATGGCAAACTCCGCGTCTGCGGCTGTATGACGGCGGCCGAGGCGGCTCAGGATCGCGTTTGATGAAGACTGCATGCCGAAGCTGACGCGATTGATACCGGCGGCTACCAGGGATCCGAGCGAACCGGCCTTCTTCTCGGAATTATAGGATTCGGGATTGGCCTCCAGGGTGATGTCGCAAGAGGCTTCAAAAGAGAAAAGGGCCCTTGCCCGTTCAATCAGCGAGCCAATGACCTGGTGAGGTAAGACGGAGGGTGTTCCACCGCCGAAATAAACTGTCCGAAGCGGTGCCGTGCACACCTTGTGCGAAGCGGCCTCGCCTGCGATCCGTTCCAGTTCAAGGATGATTCCCCGCTGCCATCTCCCGATCCATTCGTTTGTGCAATCTGTAATCGAATAAAAATCGCAATAAAGACACTTGCTCAGGCAAAAGGGAACATGAATATAAAGCGAGGTGACCGGCTGCCTGGCGGCATGGGTCACCCCGCTCCCCTCAAGGTCTTTTGCGACCGGATCAGGATCCTTTGCCGGCATCTTTTTCCGAAGTATCGATATTGGAGTCGGACAAGAGTTCCCTGAATGACACAGCCAAGCCGGCCAGCCCCTGCATATTCGAAGGAATAATGATCTTGGTTGCCCGTCCGTCGGCCACGGTTGCCATGGTCTCCAGACTCTTGATCGCGATCAGGGACTCGTCTGCGCCGATGTCCTTGATCATCTGAAGTCCCTTGGCGGTCGCTTCCTGAATCTTCAAAATGGCTTCCGCCTTTCCTTCGGACTCGCGGATAGCCTGCTCTTTTTTCGCTTCGGCCCGCAAAATAGCCGCCTCTTTCTCACCTTCGGCAACACGGATCAAGGCTTCCTTCTTGCCTTCGGAGATCAGGATATTCTCGCGCTTTTCCCGTTCAGCCTTCATCTGGCGCTCCATAGCCGTCTGGATTTCACGCGGTGGGATAATGTTTTTCAGTTCAACCCGATTAACACGGATTCCCCATGGATCGGTCGCTTCGTCCAGGGTCTGACGCATGCGCGTGTTGATGACATCACGCGAGGTCAATGTCTCGTCGAGCTCCAGATCACCAATCAAGTTACGCAGGGTGGTCGCCGACAGGTTCTCAATCCCGATGATGGGATTCTCGATACCGTAGCAATAGAGGACCGGATCAACGATCTGGTAGAAAACGACCGTATCAATCTGCATGGTGACATTGTCCCGGGTGATCACAGCCTGGGGCGGGAAGTCGGCGACGCGTTCCTTCAGCGACACACGGCGTTCAATCCTGTCAATGAAAGGCATTTTGGCATGGATGCCCGTCTGCCAGGTTGACTTGTAGGTGCCAAGCCGCTCAATCACAAAGGCCATGGCCTGGGGGACGACACGGATGTTACGGATAAACAGGGCAAGAATTGCCAGAGCCACGAGGCCGATGACAATAAGTCCCCAGTCCAGGGGTGCCATGGCAGCGATGGTAATAAATAGTTTCATGGATCATTTCCTTTCCTAACCTATTCTGCAGCGCAGATGCGATGACTTGCTCTACTCCAGAGGCTCAAGCCTTCCTTCGACCGGTTCGACGATGGCCTTGACCCCGCGGATGGCAACAACCCGAACCAGGCTTCCCTTGGCGAGGACGCCTTCCTCTTCCGTGCGCGCGCTCCATATCTGGCCCTCAACACGGATCAGGCCGCTACCTTTCGTGGAGTGAATGGTGTCCGTTACGACACCCTCCTTGTTTAAAATGCGGTCGGCATTAGTCGGCGTGGGGGCGCGTTTGCTGAGTTTCGGCCGGATCAAGAGGGTGAAAATTAAAAACCCGACAATCGAACAGACCGCGAAGAGAATGAACTGAACCATGAGGGACGCGTCCAGCAAGGCAGCGATCATGGCGATCAAAGCAGCCACTGCAAACCAGATGGAAACGAGGTTCAAGGTTACCAGCTCGGTGACTGCCGCCACGGCCAGTACAAGACCCCAGAATAAAACGGCAGACAGCCCCAGTATTGCCGTCAATAGCATGATTGGTTCCATACTCATCCCCCTTTTTTATTGGATTTCAAGACAGCCGCCTTGCATCCGGCTAATCCTTGAAATCATAATTGAGCGGCCCCTTGCGGGTCAGTTGAACCAACACGAAGGCCGTATTGTTGATACGCTGAACCAGGCGCGGAACAATAACTTGCTTCGAGTTTTCTTTGGAATCCGGTTCCGGATCCGGCTCGTCGTCCGTCAAGTCATCCGGATCGATCGCGGGGATTGTCTGACCCGCCGTTTGTTCGTCCATCTGGCGAAACAATTCCTCCAAGACCTCGATCCGATCGAATCTGGTACCCGATATCACGCCCCCCGTATCCTGGAAATAAGGGTTGCGGCTTTCGATGGTGACATCTTCCATTGTCTTAACGCGGTAATCTCCTGATTCCATAAAAACAACAGGAATATCCGCCTGATCAAAGGGCGTGTGGTCGGACAGCTTGCTTGTCCATTCACGAAAGACTGCCTGTTCTCCCGAATCCAAGGTCACGAAAAAAGAGGCTTGGTTGGTATAAACAGCGTACCGGTTTCGGGAGTTGAGCTGGAACTCGAAAAAGATGTCCGTAACCTGGTAGAGCTTCCGCCTTTTTGCGTAATCCTTGTACTTGCCGCTCCTGACCGAGTTCTGGCCGGCGTGGGCGTACACCTTGTCGCCCGCGTAGATGGGGCCGATATTGATCATGACATCGATCTTGCCGCGATCCTCAGGCGAAAGTGAAGACAGGTAATGGCGGGCGCCGCGGTACTCATCCGTCCCGGCGCCAAAAAACACGAAAACAATATCATAGCCCGGATGCTCCTGGCGTAAGATACGGGCTGCCGTCAGGACGGAAGCAACTCCTGAGGCATTGTTGTGGATCCCGTCCGGGAGAACGAGCTCTTGATCATCTGCGTTTTCGGCTTCATCCACCAGGACGGCGGCCGGTGTGTCGTAATGGGCGCCAATGACCATGACCAGATCGTTATATTCTTCCGGCAATCTTTCCGGATCTGTCTCCTCTTGTTTTTTTGTCAGACCAAACCCGCTGCCTTCCAGCCGCGCGATGACATTGACAGATGTCTGGCGCAGGCCCTCTTCATCTGCCACGGAAAAGGTCTGTTTCTCCGGTTCGTAGCCATACTTTCTCAACTCTTCCATAATAAGGTCAGCTGCCCCCGATTCCTGATCCGAATAGGGGACGCGTCGCGGGAAGGTAGCGGCGAGTTTGCGGGCGAACCGGGCGCCCTCCTCTCCGTATGCAGCGATTTCGGAAGCTTCTTCCTCCTCCCCCGAACATGCGGTGAGTAGCGGGAGAAGGAGCAGGAGCGCAATCAGAACCGCAAAAAGACGGTATACCAGACAGTGACGCCGCCATTCTGCTCGATGATGAAGTGTAGCTTTTTGAATCACCCTGATCCCTCCGAAGAAGCGTTGCCAGACGACTTTTTCCCACGCAATTATAGCACAGAGTGGAGAGGTTGCCCGGTCGACGAAAGGCACCTTTATGGTATGATTCAGGCATGAAAACAAGCGTGAAAGTGAGATTCCAAAACACCTTTCACCGTGGGGCGGTAAGGCGCTTCCTGCTTCTTTTTTCTGTTTTTCTCCTTCTTTCCTTTTGCCTTGTTTCCATCCCTGTCAGTGCCCAAAAGATGAGTGACGGCTTTGATCCTGAAAGCCAACTATCCGCTGTACTTTCAATCGGCGCGCTCCAACCGTCCGAATTGTACGCAAGAAACAGCGATCTTGTGCTTGAAATACCAGGTGTGGCCCGACTCATGACCCTTTACATCGCCCTGGAAAAACTTCCTTCGGATGAGATGATTCCGATCAGCGATCTTGCCGCCCGCTACGACAGGGATGAGCGCAGGGATGACCGCTACGTCATGAGGGCAGGCGAACCCCTGCCACTCAGGTATCTGCTGCTGAGGATGATCTTCAACAACTCGGACGCAGCAGCCATCGCAGTTGCCGAGAAAATTTCCGGTTCCCAGTCCGCCTTTGTCGTGGAAATGCAACGAACCGCCTCGCTTCTGGGTATGAATCAAACGGAATTCCACGCCTTGGATATCGCCCGCGCTGAGCGTGAATCGGAAGTGCCACAAGAGATCACGGCAGCGGTGGAAGCATACGAACAGTTTCATGACTCAAACGGAGCCCTGCCCCTTATCCTTCCTGAAGCAGGTCAAACCGTCCGGACAGCCAAAACAACATTGCGGGACATCATGCGGCTTGTCACCACCTTATTAAATAACACGAGGTGCAAGGCTATTTTAAGCGTCACTGATGAGCTGGTACAAATTACCTCGGGAGGTGTCGTTCAGATCGTCCCAGTCCGGTCTCCCGCCAACCATCTGATAACAGTTTCCGAAAATAGAATAAGCACTGCCTATCTTTCACTGTCCGACCGCTACTCACTTCTTTGCTGTTGGGGAATGACACCGGAAAATATCCCTGTGACAACCGTTGTCGCCCACCTGCGTCAGACTGGCATTATGCAGCCGACGCTCCAGTTCTACTCTGCCCTGGATGTCTTTTACACCAAGGATTCTCTCACCAATGCGGGAGGGAAATATCCGGGTGCATCTGAAAAAGCGGCCAACGGAGAGCTTTTCGATCTGGTCTATCTTGATTCAGTCGACTACATCCACCCAAAAGCCGATCATTTCCTCGAGGAGACACTCGATTATCTGGGCAATGCCCCTTACCCCATCCCCGTCCAAAAAGGCGCCATGACGGGCCAGGTCGTTTTCACACTGAGAGATGGCGTACAGATTCCCGTACGCGTTGGCTCCGACCGTGATATTCTGGCCGGCAGCAGTCTCATCAGCCGCGGCCTTCTTCTCTTGCAGGACAACCCCAATCTTGCCTATACCATTCTCGGCTTCACCCTGGTCTTGTGCGTGGGCTTCGTGATTATCATCACCCGCCAGTCGTTCAAGCTCCGCTACTGGTGCCGGCTTCAGCGGGTGGAGCAGACGACGGAAAGTGCCCGTTCCATCCTGCTGGGAAAAAAGACCATGACTGACCGTTAGTTGTTGCGCCGCTTCAGGGGCGCGATTCGCTCCTCGTAAAACGACTCAAATTGACCGAGTGCGTACTGGTAGACAAAAAGAAAGAGCTGAAGAAGGATGGCCAGGATCCCCGCGGTAATCAGCCAGGAGGAAGGCGCATATTTCAGCGTGAATATCTCAGAACTGAAAAGCAGAACTAGTACAAAGAGCAAGGCCGTCATCACGACATGTGTGATAAGCCGGGCGGTGACATGACGGGCGAATCGTCTCAGCCAAACGATGAGAAGTGGCAAAATACCAAAAAATAGTGCGAATAGCGTTGCGGTGATGACCCCCGGTGACAGCAGGGCGAGAAGAGAAGAAAGCAGGTAGACAAGGAAGGCGCCACCCATCCCCGTTTCACGGACCGCGACCACAATGACAAAAGAAGCGATCATGAGTACAAAGAACCTGCCGGTAGGCAGGTAGCCCGCCCCCAGAAGCAAAAGCCAGCACAGACCCGTCAGCAAGGCACCGGCCGCGATCTTGTATGAGTGATTGGAGGGGCCACTCTTTCGTGTGTCCATGATCTCAGGTCTTAACAGCAAAGACAAAGATCGCCGCCCATGCACTCACAACAAGAGTCGGCGCAACAAAGACAAGACAGTGTCTGGCAACAGGAATCCGTGCCGCCCCTGGAACGGTAGTAAGGTGATTGATTGGGGGCACCATAAGTTGATCTATAAGGCGGTTGCTGGTTGGCGGTCTGTCCATAACCCCAGCCCGAACGCGTTGCCTGCCGTTGGCTACCCAGGGTGATCGCGTCGTAAGCCGCATTGATTTCCCGCATCTTGGCCTCGGCCAATTCCTTGGCCCTGGCGTCCGTAAACTGGTCCGGATGGTACTTTTTCACGAGTTCGCGGTATGCGTTGCGAACCGCTTCTTCCGACGCCCCGTGAGGGACACCCAGAACTTCATAGGGGTTGCTGCTCATTTGATCCTCCGCGGCGTCTTTTACTCCCATCAAAGTGCAGGAAGCTGCTCACCTGCCAAAATGCGCTGCCTGGTAGCAGGCAATCCAATCGTCACAATATTATACACGAGTCCACCCCACTGCTCATAGGTGAGCAGGGCAAGGTTGCTATCCACCGCCGCCTCCGCCTCAATCAATTTGGTTTCTGCAGATAAAAGTGCTTCATCTTTTGGCAGGGCCAAAAAATGGTTGGTGTTCCCCTTTTGTCCGTCGAGCTCAAGATCGTCGATGGCGTCAAGAAGGTAAACCCAGCGCCCGAGCGCCTCCGCCGCCTCCCCCAAAAGCAAGGCAGTCACCTCGTCATCCTCCCTTTGGACGAGGGCAAAGCCCTCCAGTAATATCCTTTTCAAAATCGCTCCGAAACAAGCAGCCGTTTCATCGATGGAATCTCCTTTTTCCAGTTGATTCAAGCGGACAAGTTTTTCTTTGATCCATGCGTTCAGTTCAGGGTAGCGCCTCATGACCTTCCCTGCGGAACGTGAAAAAAGCAGGGTCGCGATCCTTCCGCGAACGGGCCGGTCGTCCGCTGCGTCATCTTTGGCCGAATAGAAGGCCAGCAGACAGGAAAGATCGGCCGCGAACTCGAGCACCGGATCCGATCCTGCCACCGGCTTCTTCCTGAATGGGTTCAAGACGCAGGACTCCTGGTTCAGTGTTATACGCTCCGGTGACAAGGCCAGTAAAAGGAGGGACAGAAATGTCATATCATAGGTCACCGCCGCCCGTGGGATTTGGCCGCATCGGCGGCCGATGCTTTTGCAAAGCCCGCAATAGACGGCTTTGTAGACGGTGAAGTCACGTATTAAAAGATCCGGCTTTTCAGGTCTGACATATCCAAACATGGGCTTGGTTGCTCCTTCAGGCAAACGGTGCCACGGTAGTTTTCGTGCTTCTCTATGTTATCATCAGGATTGATTTGTGAGGAAGCGATTTTTCATCCCGGGGACAGCCGCCAATGATGACAAGGAAAGTAAAGACCAGATTCGCACCAAGCCCGACCGGTATCATGCATATCGGCAACCTCCGGTCAGCCCTTTACGAGTACCTGATCGCCCGGTCCAGGGGCGGCGCGTTCATCCTACGGATCGAAGACACCGATCGTGAGCGCTATGTCGAAGGCGCTATCGAAGTGATTTTCAGAACCTTGAGTCAATGCGGCCTTCACCATGACGAAGGCCCTGATATCGGAGGTCCCAACGGCCCTTATACACAAAGCGAACGGCTTCCTCTCTACAAGAAATATGCGGAGCAGCTGATCGCCCAGGGTGACGCCTACCCGTGTTTTTGCACCTCCGGAACCGTGTCCGGGAACGAAGATGTTGATGAAACCGAGTCATTCGGTTACAACCGCCGTTGCCGGGGGATCGATCCCGGGACCGCACGGGAACGGATCCGATCCGGCGAAGCCTATGCCATCCGGCAAAAGATGCCGCTTGATGGCAAGACATCTTTCACGGACGATGTCTACGGTGTCATCACGGTCATGAACAAGGAGTTGGAAGACCAGATCCTCCTCAAGTCGGACGGCTACCCCACCTACAATTTTGCTAACGTTGTCGATGATCACTTGATGGAAATCACCCATATTGTCCGCGGCTCCGAGTACCTTTCCTCCACACCGAAATACTGCCTGCTCTACGAGTCCCTGGGCTGGGAGATCCCGCATTTTGTCCACTTGCCCCTGATCGTCGGTGAGGACGGCAAAAAACTCTCCAAACGTCACGGTTCCACCAGTTTTGACGACCTTATCAAAGACGGCTACCTGCCGAAAGCCATCGTCAACATGATCGCTTTTCTCGGCTGGGCGCCTGGCGACGAAACCGAAGAGATTTTTTCACTTGGTGAACTTGAGCAAATCTTCCGCATCGAAGGCATCAACAAGGCGCCGGCAGTTTTTTCATACCCTAAGTTGAATTGGATGAATGAACAGTACATCCGCGCCATGCCTTTTGACACCTGGAAAAAGCGCGTCCAGGAAATAGCGGACCCCTGTTTCGGAGACAGGCCCTACGATCCTGGCAAACTGGCGGAAGTCCTGCAGCCGCGCGTGACCAAGCTGTCCGACATCCCCGCTATGATCCGGTTCCTGACCGGGCGGCTGCCGCTTTCCAGGGAGCTCTTCTACAACAAGCGGGCAAAACTCGACGCCGACAAGGCGGCATACATTCTCGAAGCAATCTTTCCCAGGCTTCAAGCTTTAGATGAATGGAGTGAGACAGGTCTTGACCACTTACTGGAAGAAGCGGGCCAGGCGCTTGACCTGAAAAAAGGCCAATTGATGGGCTCGCTTCGCGCCGGCCTTGCCGCCCAACAGGTCACCCCGGGCGGGGCCATTGAAACAGCCCTTATCCTGGGCCAAAGTGAGTCGCTTGAGCGTCTTGACAGGGTACTGGATTTTTTACGTAAGGAATAGGACAGCATGGAAAACAAAGAGACAAAACGGATGCCCGGCCTTGTAACGGGCGTAACCCCTAGGGAAGAAACGTTCACAGGCAACACCATCTCACACTTCATCCTTGAAGAAGTTGAAAAGGATATCGGCCCCGGAGGCCGGTCAGAAGGTCTTCCCGTTCATACGCGATTCCCGCCCGAACCCAACGGCTACCTCCACATCGGTCACGCCAAGGCCATCATCATCGACTTTGGAACAGCTGAGCTTTTCGGCGGATTTTGCAACCTCCGCATGGACGACACCAACCCAGTTAAAGAAGATGAGGCATTCGTACGGGCTATCAAGGACGATATCCATTGGCTTGGCTACGATTGGGATGACCGTTTCTTCCACGCTTCCGATTACTTTGAGGAAATTTTCGGCTTTGCAAAAGAGCTGATCCAAAAGGGCCTTGCCTTCGTATGCGAACAGACACCCGAAGAGGTTCGTGAGTCGAGAGGGACACTGACCTCTCCGGGCGTCGAAAGCCCTTGGCGCAACCGGCCCAGGGAAGAAAGTCTGGATCTTTTCGAACGCATGCGGGCAGGCGAGTTCGAAGATGGCCGCTACACACTGCGAGCCAAAATTGACATGAGTTCCGGCAACATGAATTTGCGGGATCCGGTTATTTACCGTATCCAGCACGCCCGGCACCATCAGACAGGCGACCAGTGGTGCATCTATCCCATGTACGATTTTGCCCACCCCATCAGTGATTCTCTGGAGCACATCACCCACTCACTTTGCTCACTTGAGTTTGAAGACCACCGGCCCCTTTTCGACTGGGTCATCGACCACTGTTCGCTTCCCGTTCAAACAAGGCAGATTGAATTCGCACGTCTTGACATCAACTACACAGTCATGAGCAAGCGAAAACTGCGGTCCCTGGTCGAAGAGGGTTTGGTCGATGGCTGGGACGACCCCCGCCTTCCCACCCTGTGCGGCCTGAGGCGCCGTGGTTATACACCGCGGGCTATCCGCGACTTCAATGAACGAAATGGTGTCTCCAAGGTGCCCAGCATGGTCGACATCCGCTTCCTGGAGCACTGTCTGAGAGAAGACCTCAACGAGCGGGCCCCCCGTGCCATGGCCGTCCTCGACCCCATCCGGCTGACCATCACCAACTACCCGCAAGACCTGGTGGAAACTTTCTCCGTTGATAATCTTCCGGGAGATCCGAGCTCTGGCAAACACGACATTACATTCTCACGTCATCTCATAATAGAACGCGACGACTTTGAAGAGGATCCTCCCCCGAAATACTATCGCCTCTTTCCCGCTAACCAGGTGCGGCTGAGGGGCAGCTACATCATCCATTGCACCGGCTGCGTCAAGGACAGCGACGGCAGGATCACGGAAGTGCTGGCCGAATACGACCCGGAAACCAGGGGTGGGGCAGCTCGTGAGGGCCAAAAAATCAGAGGAACCATCCACTGGCTGGACGAAACGACTGCTGTCAAAGCCCAAGTCAGACTTTACGACAATCTTTTCACGGTGGAGTCGCCCGACGACGATCAACGCGATTACCATGATCTTCTGAACCCCGACTCGCTTGTGGTGATCGAGAACGCCTATGTCGAGCCTTGGCTCAAAGAAGACCGCTCGCACATCGGCTACCAATTTATGCGGCTGGGCTACTTCATTCATGACTGCTATGAGACGACCGATGAAAACCTGATCTTCAACCGCTCAGTCAAGCTCAAGGATTCCTACAAGCCTGCGTAAAGATGAGGGGCTCTCTCATTTTTGAGACAGCCCCTTTTCCAGGATCCATCAGGTCATTTCGATCGATCAGTGGCGGATGATTTTTTTGGCTGTCGTCTTGGGGAACTCTGTATCACGCAGCGTGATGAAACGCACGGCCTTGTAGTTGATAAGACCGGCATTCACATCTTTGACCACTTCATTGATCTTGTCCTTGACCTTGTCATCGGTCAGGGGTAAGCCTTTCAGCTCGGAATCTTCGTCGACGGCCTCACGATCAGGGAAAATCTCGGCATGGATCAGGCTGTCGCCATCTTTTCTCTCTTTGCCCGATACGACAGCTTCCGCGATCAGCGGGTGCTGGGTCAACAGGAACTCGATTTCTTCAGGGAATATATTCTTACCGTTCTTGGTGACAATGATATTGGCTTTGCGGCCCGTGATGATGACAAAGTTGTTCTCATCCAGATAACCGAAGTCACCGGTGTGGAAGAACCCCTCCCCATCGATGACCTCCCGGGTCGCCCCTTCGTTTTTGTAGTAGCCCAGCATGACGTTGTCACCGCGGCCTGCAATTTCACCAATACCGTTCTCGTCCGGATCAAGGATCTTGACGTCTACGCCAGGCAAAGGCAGGCCGGCCGACCGGTTATTGAAATAATGTGTACGGTTCAAGGCCAGGATGGGCGCGCATTCCGTGAGCCCGTATCCCTGGATGCAACCGAAACCCAAGTCCTGCATGTCGGCCATGAGTTCGGGCGCGATGGCGGCGCCACCAGCGATCAGAAGCCGGATATTGCCGCCAAAATTCTCATGGACCGAATCAAATATCTTGCGGCGAAGATCGATGCCGACCTTGCGCAGTGCCTTGGTCAGCTTTAAACCGAAATTGAACTTTTTGGCCAGCCTGGGATCGCTTTTGACCTTCTTCATGACACCCCGGTGGAAGGCCTCCATCATGAGAGGCACGACCAGGACGATGGTGGGTTTGGCCTCCTGCATGTTGGGCACGATGTAGCGCAGGCCCTCACAGACAGCGACGGAGCAGCCGCGGTAAAGCGGACAGAGATAGCCGCAGGTACACTCATAAGTGTGGTGCAAGGGCAGGACCGACAGGAAGGTGTCATTTTCGTCGATATTAACCATGGAGCACATGCCCATGAGGTTCTTGCAGATATTTTTGTGGCTCAGCATGACGGCCTTGGGATTGGAGGTCGTCCCCGATGTAAAGAGCAGAATCTGCATGGTTTCAGGATTCAGCGGCAGTGCATCATAGGCAGTGTCGCCCGCTTCGATCGCCTCGGCTCCATCCTGGAGGATATCCCAGAAGTAAAGGTCGGTTTCATTCTCCTGAGGAAGATCGAACCCGATGTAGTGCCTGACGCCTGGGATCCGGTCACGGACACTGTCGATGACCTCTTTTTTACTCTTGGAGAAGAGGAGAATATCCGCCTCGGAGCTGGTCACCAGGTTAACCACTTCATTGGCGGGCTGCTCCTTGTCAAGGGGCACGACCACGGCTAAACCGTTGACAACTGCCAGATAGGTCACATACCACTCGTAGCGTGTCTCGGCGTAAATAGCGACCCGGCTCTTGTCGTTCACTCCCAGCTTCATCAGACCGGTTCCAAGGGCGCGGACATCGTCTGCGAATTGTTGGTAGGTGATGGGCAGATAAGGCCTCTTATGGTCAATCTTAAGCTCCAGGGCCTCCTGGGATCGCGGCGCGATCTGGCGCGCGGCGATGGGGTCTTTGGTCCAATAAGCCGTCTTGTGGGAATAAAGTTTCTCACTTTGGAGGAGCATGTCGCGCAGATCCGTGATCTCCCGCACCTCAACCAGGGGGTATTTATAAATATCTTTACTCATGGGTTAGTCCTCCCTACGTCTCTAATAAGGCTGATTTTTTATTTTACAGGTGTCTTTTGGACAAGGTCAAGAAACAAACTGTGAACAAAGCCCTTAAAAGAAGGGAAAATGTATCAAGCTGCAGGAATCTTCCCGCTAATAGGAGCCCGCCTGCTTTATATAGCGTTCGACTGATCCAATACATTTATCCAGGAACGCTTCTTCGCCGAAGGTATTGATTTTGAAAAAAATGGCCTGACTCCCCCCGGACGCAATGGCCGAGACGTAGAGCAGGTTGCCCTCCCCCATGACCGTGAGATTCAGGCTGACCCGGTTCCCCCCGAACCAGCTGTAGCGCTCGTAGACACGTACTGCGATCCGGGTTGGCCCCATGGCAAAATCGCTGCCATCTTCATAGCTGGCAGAAATGCTTCCCCGGGTAATCTCCTGGTGCAGATGGTTGAGCAAGGTATCGAAGTTTCCCCTTAACTGCCTTTCATATTTGGCCATCCGGTCCTCCTTCCAAACTGCTCCTCCCGGACCAGTTCTTGCCACATTATAGTGCTTAACCGTTCAATAACAAGCAGTTGCTTTTGCCCCCAAAAGGAGCGTATGATCGGGATAAGCTGATCCCGTCAAGGAGACAAACCCCATGCTGGAAATCGAACTGAAAGCCAGACTTGAACCTCAAAGAATCCCCCACCTGAAAGAAAGACTTGGTGCAGAATTTTCCCTGCGCCGGACCCTTGAAGAACGCGATATCTATTACCAGGCACCTGATCGTGATTTCAAAGAAACGGACGAAGCGCTCCGCGTCCGTAACCGCCGGCAGGGACTTGAAGAGGTCACGGCCCTGCTGACCTACAAGGGACCCAAGATCGATGATCTGTCCAACACCCGGGTCGAACTGGAAACAGAGGTAGGTGATGCCGATAAAATCCAGGCCATGCTGACGGCCCTGGGCTACACCGTCATCCTGACCGTCGACAAGAAGCGCAGTGAGTACCAGGGCAAGGGGAAGAATGAGAAAATCACGCTTTGCCTTGATCAAGTGGAGGGACTGGGGCACTTTGTTGAACTGGAATATATCGCCCCGGATGATCTCCCGGATGAAGAAAGAGAAAGCATCCGGGACCGGCTGCTTTCCCTTATGGCTGACTTGGGCGTCCCCCGCAGGAACCTTACACGGAAATCCTACTTGGAGCTGCTGATCCAGCGTGCCACGTCATAGAAGTCATCCCATGGCTTGAAGGGAAGGTCCCTTTTTCTCAGGATGACTGCCAAGATGTCCCTGGCAAAGACCAGGTCTGAGTTCAGTTCACACTGTGGACGTCGAGCAGCCGGTTCCTGTAAGGCACCAGCTTTTGCTCAATGCAGGGTTTCAAGTTACCTGAGATGACAACCACCGGAATTTCTTTTTCTTTTGCCAGATCCAGGAGTTCCTCGAAGCCCGGGCGCAGGGGAACGCGCCGCGCATGGGCCTTGATCTCTTCCATGCAGTCGCAGGAAATCATGCTGAAGCCCAGATGAAGTGTATCGGCCAGGGTCCGCTTGCCCTCCCGCAACTCCTGTTCTTTTTCCTGTTAGGGGAGGGGTCGATGCAAAGCCGCATCGACCCCTCCAGTGTTTCCTCGCTTGTGATGGTCCCGCCAAAATCCAGAAACAAAATGGTTTCGTACATGGCCTCTACTTCATCAAATCAAAATTCTTCAAGACGTCCGGATCCAGCATCTCGGCCATCCGCATCAACTCCTTGTGGGTCTTGGCGTATTCGAGAAGATTGATGCCCTCGACGGCCGCGTCGATGGCCTGGCGCATGGATTTTGCACCCGCCAGACTGCCGTCCGGGTGACCGTGCACGCCGCCGCCTGCTGCCAGGATGATGTCGGTTCCCAGGGCGTCGATCATGTTTTTCACCACCAGCTGGGTGGTGCCGCCGGAGCAGGCGTACATCATGGGCTTGATGTGCCACCAAGGCTGGGTGAAGAATTTGAAACTCCGGTAGAAGGTCTTGAAAGGGATAGGGAATTTACCCCAGGGATGACCGTTGATCTGGAAATCCCCGCCCGCCAGCCGGGTCAACTTGCCGATGACCAGAGGCGCGGAGATGCCTGTGTAGGTGGAGCCGGCATAGGCGCCTACAAAATCGACATGGGCCAGGATGGTGACCTGGATGTCGGGGTCCTCGGCCAGCATCTGGAAGGCACCGTGGCTGGCAGTGTAGACATTGAGCATGAGGCTGTTGGCCCCATACTCGATGGCGCGCAGGGCATTGTCCCTGAATTTTTCCGCCCGGTCGGTAATGTTAACCGAATAAAGCGTGTGCTCGCCTGTCTCC
>JAAZGN010000048.1 GCA_012511185.1 Clostridiaceae bacterium | reverse complement strand
TCGGGGCGCGCGAGCCGCTGGTCGCCTACAACATCAATCTCGATACCGGCGATTTGTCGCTTGCAAAACAAATCGCCGCGCAAATCCGCGAAATGAACGGGGGTCTGAAAAATGTGCGGGCCCTGGGCCTGCTGCTGGAAAGCCGTAAAATCGCGCAGGTTTCCATGAACCTGACCAATACGCGTGAAACACCACTCAAAGTTGTCTATGATGAAGTGCAAAAGAGAGCCACCGCAGGCGGTGTCGGTATTCTGGAGTCGGAACTGATCGGCCTGGCCCCCCGCAGCGCCTTCGCGGGCACGGATCCGCAAAGGCTGAAACTCGTGAACTTTACCGAAGACAGGATACTGGAAAATCACTTGAAAACATTTGCTGCCGCCTGATTCGGCGGACATTGACAGCAGGCACAAAGCATGTTAAATCGTCGCACTTCGCGGGCTTTCAAAAACGCCCCTGTAGCTCAGCAGGATAGAGCAACGGATTCCTAATCCGTGTGCCGCGCGTTCGAATCGCGCCAGGGGCACCAGTAAAATCAAGGGTTTAGACATTTTCGCTTAAACCCTTTTTTGGTCTTTAAGTTTTTTCTCCCCACTTATGTTAATTTTCATCCAAAACCTATTCCTTGTTCAACAGAAGCAACCCGAACACGAGCCGCATTCACTCGAACAGCAACTTCACTGTAGATATCGATACCAATTTCTTCAGCCACCTCCAAGGTCGCAGCGATGGCATAAGGCACCGCGTCCTCAAGAACGCCAGCATCTGATCGGCAACTAACTTGAATTTCAAGGTTAGCTCCGTCAATAATCCTAAAAAAAGCAATTGAGATACTTGTCACACGGATAAATAATTAAAATTAATGTTAAAAGTATTGAAAAGACATTCAATTTGTCGAAACTCATTTACACGACATAAAAACCATATTATTAAGGATGCCATGAGCGAATATCAATATTACGAATTTCTGGCGATCGACCGGCCTCTGACGACGGATGAAATGGCACAACTGCGGGCGCTCTCAACGCGGGCGACAATTACGCCGGTCAGCTTCAGTAACGAATACAATTGGGGCGATTTCAAGGGCAACCCCGACAAGCTGATGCAGCGCTATTTCGACGCCCATGTTTATGTGGCCAACTGGATGACGGCCATTTTCATGGTGCGGCTGCCTATCGAGGCATTGACCGAAGAAACGGCAAAGGCCGTAGCCGTGCCTTACCTGTTGGATTTCAAGGCCACCAAGACCCATTGGATCATTACCTGGAGTTTGGAGGAGTCGAAAAATTACGACCGCTTCGGCATGGAGGACGGCCGCGGCTGGATGGCACGTTTGGCTCCGGTGCGGGATGAACTGTTGCGCGGAGACCTGCGCAGCCTGTTCATAGGCTGGCTGCCGGCCGTAGCCGGGGAAATGTTTGATGACGATGATGTGGTGCCGCTGTCCGTGAGCGGATTGGCAAACCTGACGGCGAGCCAGCAGGCACTGGCCGAATTTCTGGAGGTGGACCCGGATCTGCTGGCGGCTGCCGGCATGGGCAGTCCGCCGGGTCCGAAAGAGGAAATTTCGCCAGTGGATCTGGATGAGTGGATCGATGCCCTGCCAGAAGAAGAAGTCAAATCGATTCTGAAAAAAATGCTGGAGGGCAAGGGGCAACAGGCCGAACGATCCGTCAGGAACCAATTTGGGGCATGGCGGCACGCCTCACAAACTGGCGCTACCGACAAACCCCGGCGTATGGTGGGGGAATTACGGCAGAACCTAGAAAAGGCACACCTAATCCGGATGGAAAAACAAAAACAGGATCGTGAACAACAGGAGATCAAGCGCCGTGAGAAACGCAATGCGTATCTGGAAAATCTTTCAATCGATTTTCCCAAGGCTTGGTCGTCGGTTAAAGAATCCGCTGCGCGCGGATCGGGACGCGGGTATGACGAGGCCTGCCGCATACTCGTTGATATCGCCGAAGCCCATGACCTGTTTGCGACCAAAAAGCAATTCCAAAAAGAATTGAAAAGATTCATGGCCAGCCACCTGCGGCGCAAAGCGCTGATCGAACGTCTGGTGAAGGCCGGTATCTGGAAGGATAAATAAAAGATGGGCACACGAAGCAAAAAAGATGACAAGGAACTCGAAGCTCTGGACAAGCTGATTGAGGAAATCACCGTCGACGCATACGGCGATGATGAACAGCTATCGGCCTTTCAGCAAGCGTTCGAGGATGATGTTACCCTGCCGGCCGATGGTTTCGTCATCGGGGAACCTGTTTCAGTGATCGCGGTGGAATACGATGGCAATGAACGACGCGGTCTGACGGCAAAGTGCCGTCGTGAGGATGGGGCCGAATATGAGATGGCGGTCTCCGAGGTCGTGTTGCCGCACACCTCAACAGGGGCGCGTTACATCGCCGCTTACCGCAGGTGGCTAAACCTCGATCCTTACCCTGCCGAAACCAGGAAACCTTTCCGGCGCGGGCGGCAGCACAAGGTCACCGACGACGACCTCGATTTGAGCAAACCGGTCGAACTTGTTGCGTTAACAGTTAAGGAACGGGCCGCTCGATGCCGTTTATTGGGAAGCGACCGTATCATCACCCTGTGCACCAGCCGCCTCCGGGAGGTAGTGCCTGGCGCCATCGTCACGGTGACGCCCCGGAAGCAGTGGCGTTATGGCGGTCATCCGTATCTTTCCGGAGAAATACAGTCGACCCGGATCGACGTGAAGGCCCTCGGTCTCGTGCCACTCAGGCTCGAAGACATGGGCATGTGGGACCCCAATGAAGAGTACTGGCAAGAAGAAGACGAACCCATCGAGGAATGGGCCAAACCGATCATCGCTTACGGCCCCCGCCCCATGTTCGAAATGGAGCAGGTGTTGCCCGGCGAAGATATTGATGATCCTTTCAATGACCCCATCATCCGTTAAAATGATCTCAAAAATGCCGGCGAGCGGGCAGAGGCGGAAAAGATTCTGATGGCTCTGTGCCAGGCGGACCTGCGCTGCCTCGATGCCCACGCGCATCTGGGCAATTTTGTTTTCGATCACTGGCCGCAAGATGCCATCCGGCATTACGAAGTCGGCCTGCGCATCGGCGAGCTGTCGTTGGGTGACGGCTTTTCCGGCGTGCTGGAGTGGGGCCTTATCGACAACCGTCCGTTTCTGCGCTGCATGAACGGCTACGGATTGTGTCTCTGGCGGCTTGGTCGCTTTGACGAGGCCCAGCACATATTTGAAAAGATGCTCTGGTTAAACCCGTCGGACAACCAGGGCGTGCGTTTTATCATCAATGAGGTGAAGGCAAAAGCAGCCTGGGAGGATAGAGAAATCGAGTGACCATCAAAGGAAGACCATGAGCCCGGTGAAACGAAAACAGATCGATCCGCAGGAAAAGGCCATCGAGGCGGCACTGTCTCCCGGCCGTTTCATTTCCTATGATGTCGCCTGGTCGTTCGTGGAGGATGTCCGGGGTGTTGCCAATGACATCGATACAATCATCCGAAAAGACCCTGCACGGGCAGCACGACTGTGCAAGATCTTCATCGCGGCTTGCCATGAAAAAGCAGATGAAATCGACGATTCGAGCGGTAATTTCGGCATGCTCGTTGAGGAACTGTTTCAAGGTTGGATCAAAGCATGCCAGGCTGCAAATTTTGATCCGTACGAGACCGCAATATCCTTGATATCCTGGATGGAAGACGACCCCTACGGATTTTGTCACGACCTTGAGCGTGGGGTTGTAAAAGCGCTCGACAAAAATGGGCTGGCGGCATCGGAAAAAAACGATTTATCCTCTTTGATTGAGCTCTGGCTTGAGCATAAAGAATACGACCGTCTTGTATCGCGTCTGCTCCAGACTGCGGATTATGAATTGGAAGATCTCAGTCACTACCGAGCCGCTGGCGCGTAAGCTGGAGCGTTCTCATCCTTCTATGTCAGCCAGAGTTTACCGGGCACTGTGCATGCGAATCCTCAATGCCGGCAAGAGTAAATATTACGATGCGGCACTTGCTCACATCGAGCACGCCAAAAAATGCTACTCAAAAGCCGGCCTTGATGCCGACTGGCAGACGGTGGTTGCCGATGTGCGCAAGAAGCACTTTCGCAAGAAGGGGTTTATGGCCGGGTTCGAGGATATCGTTGCTGGCACACGCAAACAGGTTGAGCCGTCTTTTCTGGAACGTGCAAAGGCACGTTGGCCAAGAATGACGGTTAGGGAGGGTAATTCTTCTTACGGAGGGAAAAGCCATGATGACCCTGCGGCTTTTTCGCGCAAGTTCAAATCCGTGTAAGCCGCCACATCCTGGTACCTGGCGGACTGGTATCCGCTATTGAAGCCGGTGGGCGACTACGCCGAAGAGGAGGCCTTTTACCGGCGTTTGTTCTAGACACACTATCAGCTCCCCTTCGGACTCTGCTCGATCCCGGCAGCGGCGGTGGACACAATGTTTTCCATCTGAAGGCGACGCCGGACTATACGCTCGTCAACCTGGAACCGGCCGGCCGGCAATTCCACTTGCAGAAAAGAATTTTGAGGTTACCGCCGTCGACCCTTGCAGGGAAATGCTCTGTCTCCTGGAGAAAATAAAGCTGGCAGGGATGAAGTTACGCACCGTCTGCTCAAAAATGGAAGATTTCAAGGGAAACAATTTTGATTTTGCGCTTTGTGTTTTTACCGTCTTGCTCTATTTGCTGGATGAAGAATCTCTGAAGAGAGCCTGATCGGCCCCGTATGACGCTCTGAAACCGGGAGGCAGACTTCTTATCGATATTCCATCCAGGCTGTTATTCCAGAGTTACTCGAAAAAAGATGATTTTATTGAACGCTCCGTTTCTGTGATTGAAGAAGCTGGGGACATCTACCGCTACAGGGGAGAATTGAAAGTAAAAGTGGCTGCCGCTAGTGATTTCTTCGAACTATGCACATTATAAGGACGGATACGCGGTTCCCGGAACATGAGCCTTATTCGCCGTTCATCCTTCGACAGGCTCACGACATACCCTTCGACGAGTTCAGGGAAGATTTATTTCCCTTAGAAGAAGACGCCAAGAAAACATTGAGTTATTATGACTTTCCTAGTCAGCACGGGCGATTCTTACGGACGAATAATCCGCCCGGGAGTTTTGGTAACTCCCTTAGCGTTTGGCTTATCGATTACCGGATCGTTGGGCTGCTAAATGAAAAAGTGCGAAAAATAGTTGACACTATCTTTTCATCAGGGGCACCATTGAAAAATCAATAACTTACAAAATAATAAAGTTTTTTCCTTTCCGTGCCGATATGTCTGGCAGGTAAAGACTCGTATGCGGGAGAGAAAATGGACTGGACGATTCAGCCAGAGGCGATAGACGCCTTATTTAGTTCAACAATTTCCAACACTCAGGACAGGCTCG
>JAAZGN010000255.1 GCA_012511185.1 Clostridiaceae bacterium | reverse complement strand
GGTATGAGCGAAGCACTAAACGAAGGAGCAACTTTTGAACAAGCCGGAGTTTATGGTGTTGGCAAAGGTCTTTTAACTGGTGTTTGAGAAGCAATACTTGGTTCTATAATTAGCGGAAAGACAGGAGAAGTACTTAAAAAAGCTTATGGATCTAATCAATTAGATGATGTATTTCTTAATTACCTTACTAAAAACATGGGCAAAGGCGGTACTTTTGCTACTAAATTAGCATATTCTGGAATAGGTGAGGGACTTGAAGAAAATATTGAAGGTCTTTTAACACCTTATTTAAAAAGAATGACTTATGACGAAAAAGCAGAATTATATACAAGTCAAAAAGCATTAACAGATTTTATGATGGGTGCGGTTGTAGCATTAATGATACAATCACCAAGTTTAACAAGACAAGTTAATCAACAAGCACAAAAAACAGGTCAAACAGAACAACAAGTAATTAGAGAAGCAGTAAAAGATATACAACCACCTGCAATAGCTGATAAAAACATAGAAACAGCTTTAAACGATGAAATAGACAAGGCAATTTTACAAAAATCAGCCAGACCTACAATAGAACCTATACAACAGCCTAACACCATAGTAGAAACCAAAACAGATGATGTTATTAGAACTAAACCTTTATCGACTAAATCAGAGGTAGACACGACAGACACAACAACTCAAAATACAAACAACTTAACCGAAAAACAAAGAGGAGTATATGCTTCATTATTAAACAATCAAGGAATACCAGAAACAATAAAAAATGACATAAAAAATCAAGATAATCAAAATTATATGGTTATTACCGATGAAGAGGCATTAAACAATGCGAGTTTAAATATAGCTAAAAGAGGCAGTCAAGCAATATATGAAGATTTCAAATCAAGAGTTAATAACAACGAGCAATTATCAAAACAAGACATAGTACAAGCCACATTAATTGCTAACGATTTATTTTCAAAAGGCGACACACAAAAATATATGGACATCATCAGTGATTTGGCGGTATATGGCACTTCACAAGGCCAATCTACTCAAGCTTTATCTATATTAAAAAGAGCAACACCAGACGGAAGATTATTAGCATTACAAAAACAAATTAATAAAATCAACGAAGAAAACAAAAACAAAAAGAAATGGCAACCAATAAAATTATCGCAAGAAAATGCTAACAATATTAAAAATGCTAAAAACCAAAAAGATTTAGACAACGCAGTAAATAAAGCCATAGAAAATATATCTTCACAAATGCCAAAAACATTAGGTAATAGATTAAATGAGTGGAGATATTTATCAATGCTTGGTAATCCTAAAACACACATACGAAATATAATAGCTAACGTAGCCATGAAAGGCACAGCAAACATAAAAACTAAAATAGCAGCCTCAATAGAAGATGTTGTAAAACCAAGTGAACGAACAAAAACACTTCAAAAACCAAGTCAAAAAACAATAGATTTCGTTCAAAATGACGTTCAAGACCAAAAAGAAAGAATACAAGGAAACGACAAATACGACATTAACAAACAAAAATTACAACCAAAACAATCTAAGTTGGCAGCATTCAACTCAAAAATGTTGGAATTAGAGGATTGGTGGTCATCATCAAGTGTTTATAAAAATGCTATGGCAGACTATTTAACCGCAAACAAAATAGATACAGATACAATCAATGCAATCGATTTAGAAAAGGCAAGAACATACGCAATAGCACAAGCACAAGAACAAACGTTTAGAACAGCCAGCAAACTAGCCAACACTTTATCTAAATTAGAAAAAGATAGTACACTAGGAAAGTTGTTAGTTGGTGGAATAATACCTTTTAAAACAACGCCTATTAACATTGCTAAAACCAGCATAGAATATTCTCCTGTCGGTTTAATAAAGGCCGTAACCAAAGATATATCAGATTTAAAAAGTGGTAAAATAACAGCCACTAAATATATTGATAATTTATCTAAAGGACTAACAGGCACAGGAATAGCAATGATTGGGTATTTCTTATCAAGTTTAGGAATGTTAAGAGCCAGTAGTAGTGATGAAGACAGAAAAAAATGGTATGAGCAATCACTAGGAATGCAACCTTATTCTTTACAAATAGGAGATATGTCATTTACTATTGATTGGCTATCTCCAACGGCAGTACCTTTATTTGTTGGAGCCGAGTTAAAAGAAATGCAAGAAAATGGAATGAACGAAGGCAAAATCACAGCTGCTTTTGATGCATTATCCACTGTCATTGATCCATTAACAGAAATGTCTTTATTACAAGGAGTAAGTAAAACAATTAAATCTTTTGAATCAAACGCAATAACGGGTGTAGGAATTAACACTGCATTGAATTATGCGGGGCAATTTATTCCAACAATATTCGGACAAATATCGAGAACAGTAGATGACACAAGAAGAAGCACAACAGGAGAGGGAAAAGGAATTGAAAAACAATTAAAAACATTTGCTAATAAACAAATTGCAAAAATACCGGTATTAAGT